>NZ_JBFULO010000310.1:0-4702 GCF_054049855.1 Stenotrophomonas sp. P5_B8
GGCCAGCCGAGCATGGCTCGGCTCTACCTATGGCCAGCCGAGCATGGCTCGGCTCTACCTATGGCCAGCCGAGCATGGCTCGGCTCTACGTATGGCCTGGCGGGCAGGGCTCTGCGCTACCCGCGGCCAGACCCACACCCGCCCTCCGTGGCGGAATCCGTGTGCGGCTCTTGCCCTTGCCCCGCTTTCGACCTGCGATAATCGCCGCATGACCGAACACACCCTCCCGGCCGGCGTGGCCGAAGCGCTCGAGCGTGGCCTGGCCGCGATGGACCTGGACGCCGCCCTGGCGCCGCCGCTGCTCACCTACCTCACCCTGCTCGACCGCTGGAACCGCACCTACAACCTCACCGCCATCCGCGATCCGCTGGAGATGGTCACCCGCCACCTGCTCGACTCGCTGGCCATGCAGCCCTACCTGGAGGCCGGCACCCTGGCCGACCTCGGCACCGGCCCCGGCCTGCCCGGCATCCCGCTGGCCATCGCCCGCCCGCAGCTGCAGGTCACCCTGGTCGAAAGCAACGGCAAGAAAGCCCGCTTCATGCGCGAAGCCGTCCGCCAGCTCGGCCTGGGCAACGCCCGCGTGGCCGAATCGCGCGCAGAGGCACTCGCCGAGCCGGGCGCCTACGACCACCTCACCGCGCGCGCCATGGACACCTTGGCCGGCATCATCGACGTCGGCGGCCATCTGCTGCGCCCCGGCGGCCGCCTGCTGGCCATGAAGGGCGTCTACCCGCACGACGAAATCGCCCAGCTGCCGGCCGGCTGGCAGGTCGAACAAGTGCTGCCCCTGCATGTCCCCGGCCTCACCGGTGAGCGCCATCTGGTCGTGGTGGCCGGTCCCTGAGCACATCGGCGTGCGCCCGTCGTCGTGACCGGCGCGCGTTCTCATAAGCGCCGCAGCGCCCGCCGTTGCTGCCGCTGCGGTGTCCACCGGGCGCATCCGGGGCCGCCGCGCGAGGTCGTGGGCGCCCACCGGCGCGCATCTCACAGTGCATGACACGCCCCATATACGCATAATGACCAGTCCCACTCCCTGCCGATGAGGCTCACCCGCATGGCCCGCATCATCGCCATCGCCAACCAGAAAGGTGGCGTCGGCAAGACCACGACCGCTGTCAATCTGGCCGCCTCCCTGGCTGCTGCACCCAGGCGCGTGCTCCTTGTCGACCTGGATTCGCAGGGCAACGCGACCATGGGCAGTGGCGTGGACAAGCGTGAAGTGGCCGCGTCCACCTGCGACCTGCTGCTCGGCGAAGCCACCGCGGTCGAAGTCCGGGTCACCACCCCGGAGGGTTTCGACCTGCTGCCGGGCAACATCGACCTGACCGCCGCCGAGATCCAGCTGATGGACCAGGGCGAACGGGAGCAGCGCCTGAAGCGCGCCCTGGCCCCGATCCGCGACGAATACGACTTCATCCTCATCGACTGCCCGCCGGCGCTGTCGCTGCTGACCCTCAATGCGTTGGCCGCCGCCGATTCGGTGATCGTGCCGATGCAGTGCGAGTACTACGCGCTGGAAGGCCTGAGCGCGCTGGTGGAAACCATCGAAGCGCTGCGCGCCAACCTCAATCCCAGCCTGGAGATCGAGGGCGTGCTGCGCACCATGTTCGATGTGCGCAACAACCTGGCCAATGCGGTCTCGGCCGAATTGACCGACCACTTCGGCGACCGCGTGTTCCGCACCATCGTGCCGCGCAACGTCCGCCTGGCCGAAGCGCCCAGCCACGGGCAGAGCATCGTCGGTTACGACCGCGCCTCGCGCGGTGGCGTCGCCTACCTCGGCCTGGCCGGGGAAATCATCCGCCGCCACCAACAACGCAATAAGGCCGACAAGGCCCTGGAGACCGCCTGATGAGCACCAAGCCCGCCCTCGGCAAGAAACGCGGCCTCGGCCGCGGCCTCGATGCGCTGCTGGGGCCCAAGGGCGCGGTGACTCAGGTGCAGGCCGCGGCGGTGATCGAACCGCTGCCCGGTGAAGTGCTGCGCAAGCTGCCGGTCGGCCAGCTGCAGCCGGGCAAGTACCAGCCGCGCCGCGACATGGATGAGACCAAGCTCGCCGAGCTGGCCGAATCGATCAAGGCGCAGGGCGTGATCCAGCCGATCCTGGTCCGCCAGCTTGGCCCGGACAGCTTCGAGATCGTCGCCGGCGAACGGCGCTGGCGCGCCTCGCAGCTGGCCGGCCTGGACGACGTGCCGGTGGTGGTGCGCGAGCTGGAAGACCGCACCGTCATCGCGATGGCGCTGATCGAGAACATCCAGCGCGAAGACCTCAACCCGCTTGAAGAAGCCGAGGCGCTGCAGCGCCTGATCAGCGAATTCGCGCTCACCCACGCCGAGGCCGCCCAAGCCGTCGGCCGCTCGCGCGCGGCGGTGTCCAACCTGCTGCGCCTGCTCGAGCTGCCGATCGCCATCCGCCTGCTGCTGGAAACCCGCCGGCTGGAAATGGGTCATGCCCGCGCGCTGCTGACGCTGGCGCCGGAATTGGCCAGCAAGCTGGCCCAGGAAGCGGCCGACCAGGGCTGGTCGGTACGCGAAGTGGAACACCGCGCGCAGCAGTTCGCCGCCGGCAAGGTGCCGGGCGCGATGCGCAAGAAGCCGACCGCCAGCGCCCCGCAGGCCGACATCGCCTCGCTGGAGACCGAACTGTCCGAATCGCTGGGTGCGCGCGTGGCCATCAACCACGGCCGCGGCGGCAAGGGCAAGCTGATCATCCATTACACCGACCTGGACACGCTGGATGGCGTGCTCGAACGACTCCGCGTACAGAAGGGCTGAGTCCCCCGCCTGCGCAAGAGGATCACC
This sequence comes from Stenotrophomonas sp. P5_B8, assembly GCF_054049855.1. Classification (NCBI taxonomy): domain Bacteria; kingdom Pseudomonadati; phylum Pseudomonadota; class Gammaproteobacteria; order Lysobacterales; family Lysobacteraceae; genus Stenotrophomonas; species Stenotrophomonas sp. P5_B8. The sequence continues at coordinate 2,806 of NZ_JBFULO010000310.1, forward strand.
CCACCGTAATGAACCCCACCAAGGTCGACCGCAACCATCTGTTGCGTCTGACCGACCTGCCGAATGTCGGGCCGGCCTGTGAGAAAGATCTGCGTCTGATCGGCATCCGCGTGCCAGCGCACCTGCGCGGCCGCGATGCCTATGACATGTATGCGCAACTGTGCCTGCGCACCGGCGTGATGCACGATCCCTGCGTGATCGACGTGTTCCTGTCGATCCTGCGCTTCATGCAGGGCGAGGCGCCGCGCCCCTGGTGGGATTTCAGCAAGGAACGCAAGGCCACGCTGGCCAGGGATGCCCCGCTCACCTTGTGGTGAGCCAGCACCTGGGCCACGGTGGTCATCACCAGGAGCCACTGATGAGCAATGAACACGACGAACTGAGCCCGGGCGGCAGCCCGATCCTGCTGCACACGCAGGAGAAAGACTTCGCGCCGGCCCACGGCGAGGAATGCATCGAGCAGATCAGCGCGCATATCGAGCAGCACCTGGGGCCGATCTCGGGCGTCTTCCACGAGATCATTTCCGATGCGGTGCACATCGACGTACACGTGGTCCCGGCCACCGACGCGTTCCCGCACCTGCGGCTGGTGACGTCGGGCATGAGCGACCTGCCGATGACCCTGCCCGAGGGCGTGGAGGCACCGCAGCACATGGAGCTGATGGTCACCCTGCCGGCCGACTGGCCGATCCAGCACGCCGATTTCGAGGACGAGCGGTACTACTGGCCGATCCGCCTGCTCAAGGGCCTGGCGCGGCTGCCGCACAAGTTCGATACCTGGCTGGGCTTTGGCCACACCGTGCCCAACGGCCATCCGGCCGAGCCCTATGCGCCGGGCGTGGGCTTCGACGGCGCGATCGTGCTGCCGCCGGTGAGCGCGCCGGAAGACTTCGGCCACCTGGTGATCGATGCACACAAGACCATCGTCTTCATGACGCTGGTCCCGCTGTATCCGGAAGAGATGGCGCTGAAGTTGAAGAAGGGCAGCGATGCACTGCTGGACCGTTTCGACGCCAAGGGCATCAAGGATCTCATCGACCCGGCGCGCGTCAACGTGGCCAGGAAGCGCTTCGGGTTGTTCTGAGCCCGGCGCATCGGCGATATCCTGTCCACAGCAATTTCCAGGACCCTGCCATGACCGTTCTTGTCACCGGCGCCGCCGGCTTCATCGGCGCCAACACCCTGCGTGCCCTGCTGGATGCCGGTGAAACGGTGGTCGGGCTGGACAACTACAACGACTATTACGACCCGCAGATCAAGCGCGACCGCGTGGCCGCGCTGTGCCCGGATGCCGATATCCGCGTGCTCGACCTCACCGACCGGGACGGCCTGGCCGCGCTGTTCGATGAGGTCAAGCCGACCCGGGTGATCCACCTGGCCGCGCAGGCCGGCGTGCGCTATTCGCTGGAAAATCCGTACGCCTACGTCGACAGCAACCTGGTCGGCTTCGTCAACATGCTCGAGCTGTGCCGGCATCGCGGCGTGGCGCACCTGGTGTATGCCTCCAGCAGCTCGGTCTACGGCGACTCGGCCACGCCGCCGTTCTCCGAAGACCAGCGCATCGACAAGCCGCGTTCGCTGTATGCCGCCACCAAGGCAGCCAACGAACTGATGGCCTACACCTACGCGCAGTTGTATGGCCTGCATGCCACCGGCCTGCGCTTCTTCACCGTGTACGGTCCCTGGGGCCGCCCGGACATGGCGCCGCTGCTGTTTTCGCGCGCAGTGCTGGCCGGACGCGTCATCGATGTGTTCAACGACGGAAAAATGCAGCGCGATTTCACACATGTTTCCGACATCGTGGCCGGTATCCTCGGCGCGCTGGCGCATCCGTCCGGCGAGGACGTGCCGCACCGTGTATTCAACCTCGGCAACCACACGCCGATCGAGCTGGAGC
>NZ_JBFULO010000311.1:0-4685 GCF_054049855.1 Stenotrophomonas sp. P5_B8
CGGGTTGCCGGCCAGCGGCCGCCATTACAGGCGGGTGTAGCTCCAGGACTGCATGGCACCGTCGCGGTACGGCATCACCCCGTGGAACGCGCGCGGCTCGGCGTCGAACACCAGCGGCAGGAAGCTGCGATCGCCTTCCCACAGTGGCAGGGTCTCCAGCTTGTCCAGGTCCACCCACTCCAGCGTGCCCTCCGGGTTGGRGGTGAGCGGTGTGCCGGTGAAATCGTCGATGACGAACACGAACCCGAACCAGTCTTCGCCATTCTTGCCGAACCCCGGCCAGCTGATGGTGCCGCGCAGGCGCATGGTGCCGCATTCGATGCCGGCTTCCTCGCGGATTTCGCGGCGCATGCAGGCGGCGGCGTCTTCGTCGCGCTCCATCTTGCCGCCCAGCCCGTTGTACTTGCCCAGGTGCAGGTCGCCGGGTCGGGCATTACGGTGGATCATCAGCGCTTGCTTGCCATCGGGCGACAGCACGTAGCCGAGGGTGGCCACGATCGGGGTATAGGGCATGATGCGGGGGCTCACGGACACAAACCCCGATTATGCGCGATCCGCGCGCGGCGGTCGGCTCAGCCGGTCACGCGGGTGCGGCGGGCGTCGGCCGGGGCCGGCAAGGCGTCCCCATCGCGGTGCAGGGTGGCCACGCCGTGGCCGCGCTCGGCCAGGTATTCCAGCCACTTGCCGAGAAACGTGTTCATCCGCATGCGATGGCTGATCAGTTCGGCCGGCGGCGGGTACATGCCCACCACGTCCTGCCAGCGACGGCCGACATAGCAGTGCGTGGTCTCGGCCTGGCGCGCGTCACGGTACAGGCGCACGTAGGCCGACGGGTCCGGCTGCCCGGTCACCGGGTCGGCGAAATCATAGGTCAGCCGCAGTTCGACCGTGTAGCGGTGGCACTCGATGACATCCAGGCGCACGTCCAGCCCGTCGCCGACCGAGGACACGTAGCTGCCGGGCACCAGCTCGGCCGGCGCGAACAGCCGCACCAGATGCTGGTAGTTTTCCGCGTACAGCCCCATCAGCCAGCTCAGGCGGCTGAGCCTGGGGATGCGTTCGATACGGGGGGATGCCTGGGCCATACGTCGATCCTACACGTTGATCCTTCAACGTGGGGGCGGCGACGCCCCGGCCAAAGGGCCGCGCCCGAACAGGTTCATCCGGACCTTGCGGCCGCTGGCCGGCCCCCTCGCCCGGCCTCAGTAGAGCTCGCGCTGCAGTCCCAACGTGGTCAGCACCTTGCTGGAGATCTCCTCGATCGAGGTATGGGTGGTGCTCAGCGTCGCGATGCGCTCCATCCGGAACATGGTCTCGGCTGCGGCCACCTCGCGCTTGCAGGTGTCCAGGTTGGCGTAGCGCGAGTTGGGCCGGCGCTCCTGGCGGATCTGCTGCAGGCGGTCCGGGTCGATGGTCAGGCCGAACAGCTTCTTGCGGTAGGGCCGCAGCCGCGGCGGCAGGCGGTCGTGCTCCAGGTCCTCGTCGGTGAGCGGGTAATTGGCCGCGCGCACCCCGTAATGCAGGGCCAGGTAGATGCAGGTCGGGGTCTTGCCGGCGCGCGACACTGCCACCAGGATCACGTCGGCATCGTCGTAATTGATCGCGATGCCGTCGTCATGGGTCAGCGCGAAGTTCATCGCGTTGATGCGCCGATGGTAGGTCTCGAAGTCGACCATGCCGTGGGCCTGGCCCACCCGGGAATGGCGGTTGACCGCCAGTTCGCGCTCCAGCGGCTCGATGAAGGGAGCGAACACGTCCAGCATCAGCCCGCCGCTTTCGGCCAGGATCACACTCAGGCCGCTGTCCACGCAGGAAYTGACCACGATCGGCCGCACCTGGTAGCGCTCGCCCGCTGCACGGATCCTTTCACAGGCTTCCCGCGCCTTTTCCGGATCATCGATGAACGACATCCGGTCGGTAATGAAGCTGAACCCGGAGAACTGGGTCAGGAGGCTATGCCCAATGGTTTCAGCGGTGATACCGGTTCCATCGGACACATAGAACACCGGACGGATCGTCGACATACGGCTTTTACCCCCTACGAAGCTTAAAAAGGCTATCGATACAAGCTTGTGCCGATAGCAGTCTGCCCGGCATCATATCGGCTTCTTCCTACGGACGTGGCCATCCAGCCCGCCTCGGGCGATGGCCAAACGGAGCATCGCGCTTGAACGAGAACATCCTGTGGTTGCACGAACTGCGCCTGGCCGACCTGGCCCGCGTAGGCGGCAAGAATTCGTCGCTTGGCGAAATGATCGGCAACCTCGCCGGTCTGGGGGTGTCTGTCCCCGGCGGTTACGCAACCACCTCTGAGGCCTTCAAGGACTTCATCGCGCACAACGATCTGTCCAAGCGCATCTTCGACAAGCTGGCCACGCTGGACGTGGAAGATGTCGGCGCGCTGACGATCGCCGGCAAGGAGATCCGCGGCTGGGTGATCGACGCCCCGCTGCATCCGGAACTGGACCAGGACATCCGCAGCGCCTACGCCAAGCTGTGCAGCGAGAACGGCGGCGGTGATGTCGCCGTCGCGGTGCGCTCCTCGGCCACCGCCGAAGACCTGCCCGATGCGTCCTTCGCCGGCCAGCAGGAGACCTTCCTCAACGTGACCGGTGCCGACGATGTCGTGCTCAAGGTCAAGGAAGTGTTCGCCTCGCTGTACAACGACCGCGCCATCGCCTACCGCGTCCACCACGGGTTCAAGCATGAGGACGTGTTCCTGTCGGCCGGCGTGCAGCTGATGGTGCGTTCGGGCGTGGGTTCTTCCGGCGTGCTGTTCACCCTGGACACCGAGTCCGGCTTCCGTGACGTGGTGTTTGTCACCTCGTCCTTCGGCCTGGGTGAAATGGTCGTGCAGGGTGCGGTCAACCCGGACGAGTTCTACGTCTACAAGCCCACCCTGAGCGCCGGCAAGCCGGCGATCCTGCGCCGTTCGCTGGGCAGCAAGGCGATCCGCATGGTGTATTCGGATGTCCCCGGTGAGCGCGTGCGCATCGAAGACACCCCGGCCGACCTGCGCAACACCTTCTCCATCAGCGACGAGGACGTGCAGGAACTGTCCAAGCAGGCGCTGGTGATCGAAAAGCACTACGGCCGCCCGATGGATATCGAGTGGGCCAAGGACGGTGTCAGCGGCAAGCTGTTCATCGTGCAGGCGCGCCCGGAGACGGTGAAGTCGCGTGGCCACGCCACCCAGATCGAGCGGTTCGCGCTGAACCAGAAGGACGGCAAGGTGCTGGCCGAAGGCCGCGCCGTCGGCGCCAAGATCGGTGCCGGTACCGCCCGCGTGGTACGTACCCTGGACGATATGGCCCGCGTGCAGCCCGGCGACGTGCTGATCGCCGACATGACCGATCCCGATTGGGAGCCGGTGATGAAGCGCGCCTCGGCCATCGTGACCAACCGCGGTGGACGYACCTGCCACGCGGCGATCATCGCCCGTGAGCTGGGCGTGCCGGCCGTGGTCGGCTCGGGCAACGCCACCCAGCTGATCCAGGACGGCCAGCAAGTGACCGTCAGCTGCGCCGAGGGCGACACCGGCTTCATCTACGACGGCATCCTTGAGTTCGAGCGCACCACCACGGACCTGGGCAACATGCCGCCGGCGCCGCTGAAGATCATGATGAACGTGGCCAACCCGGAACGTGCCTTCGACTTCGGCCAGCTGCCGAACGCCGGCATCGGCCTGGCCCGGCTGGAAATGATCATCGCCAGCCACATCGGCATCCACCCCAACGCACTGCTGGAATACGACCGCCAGGATGCGGCGACCAAGAAGAAGATCGACGAGAAGATCGCCGGTTACGCCGATCCGGTCAGCTTCTACGTCGGCCGCCTGGCCGAAGGCATCGCCACCCTGACCGCCTCGGTGGCCCCGAACCCGGTGATCGTGCGCCTGTCGGACTTCAAGTCCAACGAGTACGCCAATCTGATCGGCGGCAGCAACTACGAGCCGCACGAAGAGAACCCGATGATCGGCTTCCGCGGCGCCAGCCGTTACGTCGACCCGAGCTTCTCGGACGCCTTCGCACTGGAGTGCAAGGCCGTGCTGCGCGTGCGCAACGAAATGGGCCTGGACAACCTGTGGGTCATGATCCCGTTCGTGCGCACCCTCGAAGAAGGCCGCAAGGTCGTCGAGGTGCTGGAACAGAACGGCCTCAAGCAGGGCGAAAACGGCCTGAAGATCATCATGATGTGCGAGGTGCCGTCCAACGCCCTGCTCGCCGATGAGTTCCTTGAAATCTTCGACGGCTTCTCGATCGGTTCCAACGACCTGACCCAGCTGACCCTGGGGCTGGACCGTGACTCCTCGATCGTGGCGCACCTGTTCGACGAGCGGAACCCGGCAGTGAAGAAGCTGCTGTCGATGGCGATCAAGTCTGCCCGCGCCAAGGGCAAGTACGTCGGCATCTGCGGCCAGGGCCCGTCCGATCACCCGGACCTGGCCGAATGGCTGATGCAGGAAGGCATCGAGTCGGTATCGCTGAACCCGGACACCGTGGTGGATACCTGGCTGCGTCTGGCCAAGTTGAAGGCCAACAGCTGATACGGCTGGCAGGTTGACGAACAAAACCCCGCGCAAGCGGGGTTTTGTTTTTGCCGTAGAGCCGACCGTTGGTCGGCTGCCGCACGCAACCCGGCGAAAACTTCCAATACCACGACGTCGGGCCGGAGGGCGGCCGACC
>NZ_JBFULO010000312.1:0-4678 GCF_054049855.1 Stenotrophomonas sp. P5_B8
TTCCACGACATCCCCGCGCGCGACATCTGGCAGCTCTCGGCCGATGCGGCCTACGTGCACATCACCGCCAACGAGACCATCCACGGTGTCGAATTCCGCGATACCCCGGACGTCGGTCAGGTGCCGCTGTTCGCCGATTTCAGCTCGTCCATTGCCAGCGAACCGCTGGATGTCAGCAAGTACGGGCTGATCTACGCCGGCGCGCAGAAGAACCTCGGCCCGGTCGGCGTGTCGGTGGTGATCGTGCGCCGGGACCTGCTCGAGCGCAGCGGCCAGCCGCGCGCGGACATCTTCGATTACCGCTCGCACGTGGGCCGCGATTCGATGCTCAACACCCCACCCACCTGGAACTGGTACCTGGCTGGGCTGGTGTTCCAGTGGATGCTGGCTGAGGGTGGCGTGGAGGAGTTCGCCCGCCGCAACGCCGCCAAGGCCGCGCTGGTCTACGGCGCCATCGACGGCTCCGGCGGCTTCTACCGCAATGACGTGGTGCCGGCCGCCCGCTCGCGCATGAACATCCCCTTCTTCCTGCCCGATGACACCCTCAACGCGCGCTTCGTCAGCGAGTCCAAGGCCGCCGGCCTGCTCGCGCTGAAGGGCCACGCCGCCGTCGGTGGCATTCGTGCCTCGCTGTACAACGCCATGCCGGTGGAGGGCGCGCAGGCGCTGGCCGCCTTCATGGCCGAGTTCCAGCAACGCCACGGCTGAGTCATTCGTTTCGACCGGGGCGCGTGCCGCCCCACTGCACCTGGAATCCCTGATGGCCAAACAACCCGCCAAGCCCGTCGCCAAGGCCAAGCCCCCCACGCCGGCGTCGACCAAGACCAAGGCCACCGCCAAGGCCACGCCTGACGGCAAGCCCGCGTCCACGCCCGAGGCCGCGTTGCCCGCGCCGGTGCTGTCGGACGTGCGCGCCAAGATCGACCACATCGACCGCAGCATCCAGGCGCTGATCGCCGAGCGCGCCAACTTCGCCCACCAGGTCGGCAAGGCCAAGGGCAAGCTCGCTGCCGCGGTGGACTACTACCGCCCCGAGCGCGAAGCGCAGGTGCTGCGCATGGTGGTGGACCGCAACGAAGGCCCGCTCAGTGATGAAGTGCTGGTCCATGTGTATCGCGAAATCATGTCGGCCTGCCTGGCCCAGCAGGAGCCGTTGAAGATCGGCTACCTCGGTCCGGAAGGCACCTTCAGCCAGCAGGCCGTGCTCAAGCATTTCGGGCGCTCGGCGCTGGGCTTGCCGCTGGCCAGCATCGAAGAAGTGTTCCAGGAAGTAGAAGCGGGCAACGCCGATTTCGGCGTGGTGCCGGTGGAAAACTCGGGGCAGGGCACCATCCAGATCACCCTGGACATGTTCCTCACCTCCAACCTGAAGATCTGCGGCGAAGTGGAACTGCGCGTGCAGCAGTACCTGATGTCGCGCAGTGGCCGGCTGGAGGATGTCGAGCGCGTCTACGGCCACCCGCAGTCGTTCATGCAGACCTCCTCGTGGCTGCGCGCCAACCTGCCCAAGGCCGAGAAGATCCCGGTCTCCAGCAACGCCGAAGGCGCCCGCCGCGCGCGCAATGCCGATGACGCCGCCGCCATCGGTGGCGAGAGTGCCGGGCACGTGTACGGCCTGAAGAAGGTGGTGACCAAGCCGATCCAGAATGACGCGGACAACACCACGCGCTTCCTGGTCGTCGGCCGCAACATCTTCCCCAGCTCCGGCCACGACCGTACCTCGGTGCTGGTGTTCATCCACGACAAGCCCGGCGCGCTGTTCGACGTGCTCAGCCCGTTCGCCCGCCACGGCATCAGCATGAACCGCATCGAGTCGCGGCCCTCGCACAATGCCAAGTGGGAATACGGCTTCTTCATCGACCTGGCCGGCCATGTCGAGGACGACGCCATGCAGGCCGCGCTGGCCGAACTCAAGGCGCACTCGGCGCAGATCAAGATCCTTGGCTCTTATCCGGTTGCCATTCCTTGATCCCCGGGGCGTAGCCGCGATGCGCGCTACGCCCGGCCCGGCGCCCCTGCGGCTGCCGAAGCCACTTCCGCACACCGTTGCATCGCCGCCGTGGCGGCCCGTCCCCTAGGAATTTCGATGACTGCTTCTCCGTACTGGATCGCCCACAAGGGCCAGCCCCTGCAGGGCAGCCTGACCATTCCCGGCGACAAGTCCGTCTCGCACCGCTCGGTGATGTTCGCCGCGTTGGCTGATGGCGTCTCGCATATCGATGGCTTCCTGGAAGGCGAAGACACCCGCGCCACCGCTGCCATCTTTTCGCAGATGGGCGTGCGCATCGACACCCCGTCGCCGTCGCAGCGCGTGGTGCATGGCGTCGGCGTGGATGGGCTGAAGGCACCGTCGGCGCCGCTGGACTGCGGCAACGCCGGCACCGGCATGCGCCTGCTCGCCGGCCTCCTGGCCGCCCAGCCGTTCGACAGCGTGATGGTGGGCGATGAGTCACTGTCGCGCCGGCCGATGCGCCGCGTCACCGGTCCATTGGCGCTGATGGGCGCGAAGATCGATACGGAAGCCGATGGCACGCCGCCGCTGCGCGTGCACGGCGGGCAGGTGCTCAAGGGCATCGAATTCGCCTCGCCGGTGGCCAGTGCCCAGGTCAAATCGTCCGTGCTGCTGGCCGGCCTGTACGCGGATGGCGAGACCTCGGTCAGCGAGCCGCACCCCACCCGCGACTACAGCGAGCGCATGCTGCGCGCCTTCGGCGTGGATATCGAGTTCTCGCCCGGCAAGGCCCGCCTGCGCGGCGGCCAACGCCTGCGCGCCACCGACATCGTGGTGCCGGCCGATTTCTCGTCCGCCGCGTTCTTCCTGGTGGCCGCCAGCATCATTCCCGGCTCGACACTGCGCCTGCGCGCGGTCGGCCTCAACCCGCGCCGCACCGGCCTGCTGGCCGCGTTGCGGCTGATGGGCGCGGATATCAGCGAAGAGAACCACGCCGAGCAGGGCGGTGAAGCCGTGGCCGATCTGGTCGTGCGATATGCCCCGCTGCACGGCGCGGAGATTCCCGAAGCGCTCGTGCCGGACATGATCGACGAGTTCCCCGCGCTGTTCGTCGCTGCCGCCGTTGCGCACGGCAACACCGTGGTGCGCGGTGCCGCCGAACTGCGGGTGAAGGAATCCGATCGCCTCGCGGCCATGGCCACGGGCCTGCGCACGCTGGGCGTGCAGGTGGACGAAACCGACGACGGCGCCACCATCCACGGCGGTGCCGTGCTCGGCAGCGGCACCATTGAAAGCCATGGCGACCACCGCATCGCCATGGCGTTTGCCATTGCCGGCCAGCTCAGCAATGGCGAGGTGCGCGTGAATGACATCGCCAACGTGGCAACCTCGTTCCCGGATTTCGATGGCCTGGCCACAGGGGCAGGATTCGGTCTCCGCCAAGGCTGATCGAAAAAAAACCAGACGGTAGAGCCGAGCCATGCTCGGCTGCTCTTCCGCTCTTCCGCTCTTCCGCTCTTCCGCTCTTCCGCTCCTCCGCTCCGTTTCGTGCGTCGCCTGGCTGCCGAGCATGGCTCGGCACTACCGGTGCTTTGCACCGCATGCGAATTGCCAACGAAAAGGGAGGCCATTGGCCTCCCTTTTCGTTACGCGTCTACGCAACCGCTTAACGCTCGGTGCGGAAATCCACCGGCACGCGCACCACGCTGGCCACGGCACGACCATTGCTCATGGCCGGCTCGAACTGCCACTGACGCACGGTGTTCAACACCGAACGGTCCAGATCGCGATCGCGCGAACCGGTGCGCTGCACGATATTGGCATCGGTGACATGGCCGCGCGGGTCCACGTTCAAGCTCGCCACCACGCTGCCCTGCACGCCATTACGCAGCGCGGAGGCCGGATAGGTCGGCTTGGTGTTGCTGGCCAGCGGGCGTGCCTCGCGGTTGCGCGCCACCGGCGTGGCCTTGCGCTGTGCGGTAGTGGCCGGGGTGGCCTGTCGTGCAGCCGGTGCCGGCGCAGTCGTGGCTACCGGGGTCTGCGTCGCCGGCAGCATGCGCTCGCCGACCGGTGCAGTGCTGGTGTCATCAGGGTTGGCGTAACGCAGCCAGACCAGCGCGGCGGCAAACATCGCCACGATCAACGCCATCCACAACCACGGCGAAGTGCCGCGACGGGCGGGTTCATCGGTCGCATCGCGCTGGTGCTGCGGCGAGGCGTGCATGTCGTGGGCATGGGTAACACTCATGGCGGACTCCTGGTGTCGTTGTGACAGCCGCAGTCTTGCCCGTGAACGGTTGCGGATGTGTCACCGCAACGTCAACGCGGCGACTGCATTCCCGACGAGGTTCAGCTTGATGAGTCGTTGCCAAATCGCCGCGCGTGACAGCCGCGCGAACGAGGATGGTTGCAGCGCATTACTGCGGCTTGAAGTCGAACGGCACTTCAATGCTTCCCGGCACGGCCTGGCCATTGCTGTGCGCCGGGGTGAAGCGCCAGCGACGCACGGCATCGGAGGCGGCACGATCAAGATCGCGTGAACCGCTGCGCTCGATCACCGTGACATTGGACGGATAGCCCGTGGCATCCACCTCCACGCGCACCACCACCGTGCCGGTATCACCGCGACGCAGTGCGGCCGGCGGGTAGCTTGGCGGCGGCGACTGATCGGCGATCGGCTGTGGACGCTCGCCGCCAGCGGCGGGCGCGGCAGGGGCGGCGTCGGCC
>NZ_JBFULO010000313.1:0-4669 GCF_054049855.1 Stenotrophomonas sp. P5_B8
ACTTCGGCGAGTGCTTGCGCGCTTCTTCGCCGGTGAAGGTGGTTTCGAACTGCTCCAGCAGCTTGCGCTGCTCAGGGGTCAGGTTGRCCGGGGTTTCCACCACCACGCGGCAGTACAGATCGCCTTCGCTGCGACTGCGCACCGAGCGCACGCCCTTGCCGCGCAGGCGGAACAGCTTGCCGGTCTGGGTTTCGGCCGGGATGCGGATTTCCGCGTACCCGCCCAGGGTGGCCACGCGCACGGTGTCGCCCAACGCAGCCTGCGAGATGCGGATCGGCACTTCGCAATGCAGATCGTCGCCGTCGCGCTGGAAGATCGCGTGCTCGCGCACCCGCACTTCCACGTACAGATCGCCCGGCGGCGTACCGGCCGGACCAGCCTCGCCTTCGCCGGACAAGCGGATGCGGTCGCCGCTGTCGACGCCCGCGGGCACCTTCACCGACAACACCTTGTCTTCCTCCACACGGCCATTGCCGTGGCAGGTCTTGCACGGGGTCTGGATGATCTTGCCGCGCCCGTTGCAGTTGTGGCACGCCTGCTGCATCGCAAAGATGCCGCGCTGGATGCGCACCTGGCCGTGGCCATGGCACACGCTGCAGGTATCGACCTTGCCGTCTTCGGAGCCACTGCCGTTGCAGTCGTCGCATTCGGCCAACGTCGGGATCTCGATGCGGCGTTCCACGCCCATCACCGCTTCTTCCAGGTCCAGCTCCATCACATAGCCGACATCGGCGCCGCGACGGGCCTGGCGCTGGCCACCACCACCGGCACCGCCGAAGATGTTGCCGAAGATGTCACCGAAGATATCGCCCATGTCCGGGCCGCCGGGACCACCGCCACCGCCGCCCATGCCGTGCTCGAATGCAGCATGGCCGTGGGCGTCGTACATGCGGCGCTTGTTGCTGTCGGACAGGGTTTCGTAGGCTTCCTTGCACTCCTTGAAGGAGGCTTCGGCCGCGCTGTCGCCCGGGTTGCGGTCCGGGTGGAACTTCATCGCGCAACGGCGATAGGACTTCTTCAGTTCTTCTTCGGTCGCGGTGCGGGAAACGCCCAGCACTTCGTAATAGTCACGCTTGCTCATAGGGTTGAATCGGGTTCCGGTGGTCGGGATTCGTCAAAGCGGAAGAGCGGAACCAGGTCCGCTCTTTCGCCGGGGCGCCCCGACAAACCGCAGGCGGCTGCCAGGACCTAAGGGGAAACAAGCACGGGACGTTGCCTGCGCAACGTCCCGCATCCTGTCCGGATCAGGACTTCTTGTCGTCCTTCACTTCGGTGAACTCGGCGTCGACCACATCGTCGTGCGCGCCGGCGTTGGCACCGGCATCCGCGCCCGGCGCCGCACCGCCCTGCTCGGCCGCGGCCGAGGCGGCGAACAATGCCTGGCCGGCTTCTTCAAGAACCTTCGACTTGGCTTCGATCTGCGCCTTGTCGTCGCCCTTCATCGCCGTTTCCAGGTCGGCCAGGGCCGACTCGACCTTSCCGATCACATCGCCACCGACCTTGCTGCCGTGCTCGGTGATCGCGGTACGGGTACCATGGATCAGCGCGTCGGCCTGGTTGCGGGCCTGGACCAGCTCATGGAACTTCTTGTCTTCTTCGCGGTTGGCTTCGGCATCGGCGACCATGCGCGCGATCTCGTCCTCGGACAGACCCGAACCGGCCTTGATTTCGACCTTCTGTTCCTTGTTGGTCTTCTTGTCCTTGGCCGACACGTGCAGGATGCCGTTGGCGTCGATGTCGAAGGACACTTCCACCTGCGGCATGCCACGCGGGGACGGCTCGATGCCGGACAGGTCGAACTTGGCCAGCGACTTGTTGAAGCGGGCCTGCTCGCGCTCACCCTGCAGCACGTGCACGGTCACGGCCGACTGGTTGTCCTCGGCGGTGGAGAACACCTGCGAGGCCTTGGTCGGGATGGTGGTGTTCTTCTCGATGATCTTGGTGAACACGCCGCCCATGGTTTCGATACCCAGCGACAGCGGGGTCACGTCCAGCAGCAGCACGTCCTTGACGTCGCCGCCCAGCACGCCGCCCTGGATCGCCGCACCCAGTGCCACGGCTTCGTCCGGGTTGACGTCCTTGCGCGGTTCCTTGCCGAAGAACTCGGTCACCGCCTGCTGCACCTTCGGCATGCGTGTCTGGCCACCGACCAGGATCACTTCGCTGATGTCGCTCGAGCGCAGGCCGGCGTCGTTCAACGCCACGCGGCACGGCTCGATCGACTTCTTGATCAGCTCTTCCACCAGCGCTTCCAGCTTGGCGCGGGTCAGCTTGATGTTCAGGTGCTTCGGACCGGAGGCGTCGGCGGTGACGTACGGCAGGTTCACTTCGGTCTGCTGGGCGCTGGACAGCTCGATCTTGGCGCGCTCGGCCGCATCCTTCAGGCGCTGCAGGGCCAACGGGTCCTTGCGCAGGTCGATGCCCTGGTCCTTGTTGAACTCGTCGACGAGGTACTCGATGACGCGGTTGTCGAAGTCTTCGCCGCCCAGGAAGGTGTCGCCGTTGGTGGCCAGCACTTCGAACTGCTTCTCACCGTCGACGTTGGCGATCTCGATCACCGACACGTCGAAGGTGCCGCCGCCCAGGTCGTACACCACGATCTTGCGATCCTTGTTGTCGCCCTTGTCCAGGCCATAGGCCAGCGCGGCCGCGGTCGGCTCGTTGATGATGCGCTTGACGTCCAGGCCGGCGATGCGGCCGGCGTCCTTGGTGGCCTGGCGCTGGCTGTCGTTGAAGTAGGCCGGCACGGTGATCACCGCCTCGGTGACGGTCTCACCCAGGAAGGCTTCGGCGGTCTTCTTCATCTTCTCCAGCACGCGGGCGGAGATTTCCTGCGGCGCCATCTTCTTGGCGTCGCTGGTCTGCACCCAGGCGTCGCCGTTGTCGTGGGCCAGGATGCCGTAGGGCACGTGCGCGATGTCCTTCTGGACTTCAGCGTCGGTGAACTTGCGGCCGATCAGGCGCTTGACGGCGTAGAAGGTGTTCTTCGGGTTGGTGACGGCCTGGCGCTTGGCCGAGGCACCCACCAGTACTTCGCCGTCCTTGGTGTAGGCGACGATGGAAGGCGTGGTGCGGTCGCCTTCGGCATTTTCGATGACGCGGGCCTTGCCGCCGTCCATGATCGCCACACACGAGTTGGTGGTGCCGAGGTCGATACCAATGATCTTGCCCATGAGGGAGACTCCTGAAAGTTCTGGGAACATCCGGCTGCTGCCGGGTTATGAATGGGATGTGGGGGACGGCTGGACTACATTCAAGCCACCCACCAAACACTGTGTCCGGTGGAAGCGCAACGCATTCAGCGTCGCGCAAGCCGGGTCAATCGCGGGCGACCACGACCAGCGCCGGGCGCAGCAGGCGATCGTTGAGCAGGTAACCCTTCTGGAACACCTGCACCACGCTGCCGGGCGCCGCGCCGGGCGCGTCGACCTGGCTGATCGCCTGGTGGTGGTCCGGGTTGAAGGCCTGGCCGGTCGGGTCGAGCAGGGTCAGGCCGTTGTCGGCGGCAACCTTGAGCAGCTGCTTGTAGGTCAGCTCCAGGCCTTCGCGCAGCGGGCTGGGCTCGGCACCGGCGGCACTCAGGCCGGCGTCGAGGCTGTCGAAGACCGGCAGCAGCTCGCCCAGCAGCTTTTCATTGGCGAAGCGGCGCGCCTGTTCCACGTCGCGGGCCACGCGCTTGCGCTGGTTGTCCAGGTCGGCGCGTTCGCGCAGCGACTCGGCACGCAGCAGGGCGACCTCGTTGTGCAGGCTGTCCAGCTGCTGCTGCAGGGACGGCTCGGCAGCCGGCTCACCGGCGGGATTCTGGGATGCGATATCGGGCTGATCTTGGTTCATTTCCGGATCCTTGGCGGTGACTCTCCGCCTCCACCCACCCCTATGTGGGCGCGGGGTGCGGATTCAAGAGTCCAATGCCAGGTTTATGCGCGATCGCGGGACAATCCGCCGCCCGCCGGGTCGCCCAGCGCGGCGCCCAGCACCTGCGCGGTAGCCTCCACCAGCGGAATCATGCGGTCATACGCCATCCGCTTCGGGCCGATCACCCCGAGCACGCCCAGTACCTGGCCGCCGGCCGAGTACGGCGCGGTGACCAGCGAGACCCCCTCCAGCGGCATCACCCCGGTCTCTTCGCCGATGAAGATGCGCACGCCCGGGGCCTGGATGGTGCGCTCGAGCAGCTGCAGGATCTCGCGCTTGCTGGCAAACACATCGAACAGCTCGCGCAGACGCTCCAGGTCGGACAGGTCCTGCACCCCCATCAAGCGGGTCGCCCCGGCCAGCACCATGTCATCGGCCGGCGGCACCATCGCCTGCTCGGCCAGTTCGATGCTGTGCGCCAGCAGCTGCTCCATTTCCGACTGCGCATCGCGCAGCTCCAGCAGCAGCCGCGCACGGATCTCGGCCAGCGGCCGGCCCGCGCAGTTGGCATTGAGGTAGTTGGCGACCTGCTCCAGCTCGCCTGGACCGAAGGCACGGCGCGGCTCGATCACCCGGTTCTGCACTTCGTTGTCGGCAAATACCAGGATCGCCAGCACGCGGCCGGCATCGAGTGCCACGAAATCGATGTGGCGGAAGGCGAACTGCTCGCGGCGCGGGGCGCTGACCACCCCGACAAAGTGGCTCATCGCCGACAGCAGCTCCGACGCACTGCCGAGCAGCGCCTGGGTGCCGG
>NZ_JBFULO010000314.1:0-4659 GCF_054049855.1 Stenotrophomonas sp. P5_B8
CCTATACGCTCACCGCCGACGGCCAGCGCCGCGACGTGCCGGCCGACCGCATCTACACCCAGGAGAGCTACTCCAGCGCGGCTGCGGCGATGTATGCCGACCGCAAGGTGCGGGTGGTGGTGTTTCCCAACCTGGCCCCGGGTACGCGGCTGGTCTACAAGACCCGGCGGACCCAGAACACACCGTACTTCCCCGGCTACTTCGGGCTGTGGGAAACCTTCAGCGTGTTCACCCAGTACGACGACGCACGGGTGACGCTGTCGGCACCGGCCGCGCTGCCGATGTTGGTGCAGCAGCGCGATGTGCAGGGCAGTGACCGACCGAAGATCCGTGACGGCCAGGCCACGTGGGAGTGGCGCTACCAGCGCCGCGAGCCGATGCAGGCGCAGAACTGGTCGGCCGCGGCGTGGGAGTTCAGCCCCACCATCATGGCCAGCACCTACCGCGACTGGGCGCAGGTGGCCAGCGCCTACCAGCGCAAAGGGGGCGAGGCTGCCAGGGTGACCCCTGGCATCCAGGCGCTGGCCGACCAGCTCACCGCAGGCATCACCGATCGCCGCGACCAAGCGGCGGCGCTGTACCGCTGGGTCTCGCAGAACATCCGCTACGTGGCGGTGTACCTGGGCAATGGCGGGCTGGAGCCGAATCCGGCGCAGAGCATCCTCGACAACCACTATGGCGACTGCAAGGACCACGTGGTGATCCTGGAGGCGCTGCTGGCTGCGCGTGGCATCCAGAGCAGTCCGGTGCTGATCGGTGCGGGCGGCGGCCCGAGCCTGCCGGCGGTTCCGCTACTGGGGCGGTTCAACCATGCCATCACCTACATCCCCGAATTCGATCTCTACCTGGACTCGACCAGTGCCTATGCACGGTTTGGCCAGTTGCCCGACGGTGACCTGGGCGCGCCGGTGCTGCTGACCCGGCAGGCAACAGTGGCGCGCACCCCGGATAACGATGCCAGCCGCAATGGCAATGGCCTGGACGTCAGTTTCCGCTTCGACGCAAAAGGCGATCTGGCCGGCCAGACCGTGCTGCAGCCGAGCGAGATCAGCGAAATCGGCATGCGGGGATCGTTCGCGCGTCTCAATGCGCAGAACCGGGCGCGGGTGGAGGAATCGATCATGGCCTCGTCCGGGTTCGACGGCACCGGCGCGCTCACCCTGTTGGGCGATCCGCAGGACCTGAGCCGCCCATTCAACTATCGCTACGATTTCCATGCCAGCGACTACGTCGACTTCGGCGTGGTCGGCGGCATGCCCTTGCCCGATGCGCCCGGCGGCGAGTCCTTCCGCGATATCTACACCACCACCTCGGCCCCGGACAACGCCACGCCGTTTTATTGCACCGACAGCCTTCGCGAGGAAACCTACCGGCTGCAGTTCCCGGTGGGCGTGCCGATCGTGGCGATCCCGCGCCGCCAGCAGTTCCGCAACCCGGCGGGGGAGTAYCGGCTGGACTGGAGCCGCGAGGGCCAGACCATCGTTGCCCGCCATCGGCTGCAGCAGCGCGCGGTGCGCGGCGCGCAGGCGCTGTGTCAGTCGCAGGACTATCCCGCGTTCCGCGAACTGTACCAGCAGGTGCGGCGCGGTTTTCGTGGGCAGGTGGTGTATGGCGACCTGAAGACGGTGCAGGCAAACCCGTAGCCCGTCAACGCCGCGCTGCGCGGGTGCGTCGACGCGGCGCATACTACTGCCCTGATCGCCCATTCAGGTTTCCATGGGCACACTCCGATCCATCCTTTCCATATGTCCCGGATACTGCCATGAACACCTCTTTCCGCCGCTACCTCGTTGCCGCCACCCTGGTCGTGGCCAGTGTCGGGTCGGCCTCGGCCTGGGCCGGCGCCCGCGATGAGCTCAACCGTTTCACTCAAGGCCTGAAGGGCCTCGATGGACAGTTCAGCCAGCAGGTGTTTGACAGCAAGGGCAAGGTCAAGGAGAACACCAGTGGTCGCGTCGCGCTGTCCGCGCCGCGTCTGTTCCGTTGGGAATACATCAAGCCGCACGAACAGCTGATCGTGGCCGACGGCAAGAAGGTCTGGGTGTACGAGAAGGATCTGGAGCAGGCCACTGTCCGCGCGCAGGGCGCCGAAGAGCAGAACAGCCCGCTCACCGCACTGATCAATCCGGCGTTGCTGGACAAGCAGTACGACGTGAGCGAAGAGGCCGCAGCGCGCGATGGCCTGCAGTGGTTGTCGCTCAGCCCCAAGCGCGAGACCGACACCGCCTTCCAGTACGCCGCGCTGGGCTTCAACGCCCAGGGCCTGGCGCGCATGGAAGTGGTGGATGCAGTGGGTCAGCGCACGGTGATCAACTTCACCGGTTGGAAGCGCAACCCGGGCTTTGCCGCCGGTACCTTCAGCTTCGCACCGCCCAAGGGCACCGACGTCATCGGCGAGTAAGGCGGGGGCGCTCATCGCCGCGTTCAATCGCAGGATGGCGTCGGGACGGGGTAGAGCCAGGCCATGCCTGGCTGGGCCTTCCCGAGATCCCGTCCGCCGCACGGAGAGCAGCCAGGCATGGCCTGGCTCTACCGGGATTCGCAATGGGTCGGTCGTACGGAGAGCAGCCAGGCATGGCCTGGCTCTACCGGTGCTTATCCGACGTGGGTTCACGCGCGCTCGCGATAGAATACGTGCGTGGCCAGAAACCGAACGACATTCAACGGGCCTGATCTGCTGACCGTGGATCGGGACAACATGCGTCCGCTCKCCGAGCGGATGCGTCCGCAGACGCTGGACGAGATGGTCGGGCAGAAACGCCTGCTCGCGCCGGATAGCGCGCTGCGCCGCGCGGTCGAGTCCGGGCATGTGCATTCGATGATCCTGTGGGGGCCGCCCGGCTGTGGCAAGACCACCCTGGCGCTGCTGCTGGCGCACTACGCCGATGCCGAATTCCGCGCCATCTCCGCAGTGCTCTCCGGCCTGCCGGAGGTGCGCCAGGTGCTGGCCGAGGCCGCCCAGCGCTTTGCCGACGGCCGCCGCACCGTGCTGTTCGTCGACGAGGTGCACCGGTTCAACAAGGCGCAGCAGGATGCATTTCTGCCGCATATCGAGCGCGGGACCATCGTCTTTGTCGGCGCCACCACTGAAAATCCCTCGTTCGAACTGAACTCGGCGCTGTTGTCGCGCTGCCGCGTGCATGTGCTCGAATCGGTGTCGCCGGCCGACATCGTTGAGGCGCTGGAGCGCGCGCTGCACGACAGCGACCGCGGCCTTGGCAGCGAAGCGCTGCAGGTGGCTCCGGAATCGCTGCTGGAAATCGCCACCGCTGCAGATGGCGACGTGCGCCGCGCGCTGACCCTGCTGGAGATTGCGGCCGAACTGGCGGGCGGCGACGGTGGCCGGATCAGTCCGGAGATGCTGCTGCAGGTCCTGGCCGACCGCACCCGGCGCTTTGACAAGGGGGGCGAGCAGTTCTACGACCAGATCTCGGCGCTGCACAAATCGGTACGCAGTTCCAATCCGGATGCCGCGCTGTACTGGCTGACGCGGATGCTCGATGGCGGCTGCGACCCGTCCTACCTGGCGCGGCGGCTGACCCGCATGGCGATCGAAGACATCGGTCTGGCCGATCCGCGCGCGCAGTCGATGGCGCTGGAAGCCTGGGACATTTACGAACGCCTCGGCAGCCCGGAAGGCGAACTGGCCTTCGCGCAACTGGTGCTCTATCTGGCCAGCACCGCCAAGTCCAATGCCGGCTACGCCGCGTTCAACAAGGCCAGGCAGGACGTGCGCGAGAGCGGCACCCAGGAGGTGCCGCTGCACCTGCGCAACGCGCCGACCAGGTTGATGAAGGAGCTGGGGTACGGCAAGACCTACCAGTACGACCATGACGCCGATGGCGGCATCGCGCTGGACCAGACCGGGTTCCCGGATGCGATGGGCGAGCGGGTGTATTACGAGCCCGTACCGCGTGGCCTGGAGATCAAGCTGAAGGAAAAGCTGGACCGGCTGCGTGCGGCGCGCGAGCAGGCGCGCGCGGAGAAGGGTGGCGCGTAATGGACGGGTTTTCGACGTGGTGGCAGCAGCTGGGGCTGGTCATGGCCGGCGGCGCGCTGGGAGCCGCTCTGCGCTTCATGGTGGGCGATGCGATGCTGCGCCAGTTCGGCAGCGGTTTCCCATGGGGCACCCTGACAGTGAACCTGGTCGGCGCCTTCGCTGCCGGTTACGTGATGGTCTGGCTGCAGAGCCGCGGTACGGCCGCGCTGTACTGGCGGGCGTTCCTGATCGTGGGAATCATTGGCGGGCTGACCACGTTCTCCTCGATGGTGCTGGAGTCGCTGGTGTTCACCCGGACCGATCGTGGCCTGATGCTGCCGCTGTACCTCGGCGTCAGTCTGATAGGCGGCTTGCTGCTGGTCTGGTTGGGCGCTCGCGTGGCCGAGGCGTGGCGCTGGTAAGGGCGCGCGGCCGACGGTGGCCGATGTCCTCGTCACCCTCAACTGGCTGACGTCCCCGCCGGGTCGCGCTCTCGATCGCCACAAACGCAGAAATCCGCTGAAAACGCTGGATTAAAGTGATGTCTCACGATATCGTGCGCGCCCCCGCACGCATTCCCGTCCGTCATGCGCGATGAACAAGACCCCGGCACCCTGGAACTGACGCTGCCGCGCAAGCGCGGCCGTCCGCCCACGTTCGGCTACGCGATGACCGATGCG
>NZ_JBFULO010000315.1:0-4659 GCF_054049855.1 Stenotrophomonas sp. P5_B8
CGCCTTACCAGCGCGGTGCCTTGGTCAGCGGCGGGGCCTGGTGCTGGCGGTCGTAGGCGCGCAGTTCGTCGCGGATGTGCGCGACACGCTGGCGGCCGAGCGTGGCGCGGCTGTCATCGAGCACCACGCCGTCCAGCAGTTCGCCCATGCGTTGCACGGTCGGCAGCATCTTTTCCCAGGCGTCCAGCGCGGTCAACGGCGCCGGCAGGGTCAGGAAGAAGGCGATCGCCGGGGTTTCCATCTCGCGGATGTTGGCCATGTCGAAACTGCCCGGCTTCATGATGCTGGCCATGGAGAAGATCGGACCGCGTTCGGGATGGCCTTCGACCAGGCGGTGGAACACGTTCATGTGGCCAAACACCAGGCCGGTCTTCTCGGCGGCCACCACGATATCTTCGCCGCGCAGCTGTTCGCCGGCGCGGGCGGCCACGAACAACGACACGATCTTGTCGAAATCCTGGTTGGCGCGCTTGCCCAGATCGCTGGCGGCGGCGCCATCGACATCCGGCAGCCCCAGTTCGGCCTGGGTCACGCCATCTTCGCCGACGCCGCCGACGCCGCCGACGCTGCCGGACTCGCCGGTGTCGCCGTCACCCAGGCTGGGCTCACGGCGCTGGCCGGTGCTGCCCTCGGGCGCATCGACGCGGCGGCCCTGGGATTTTTTCTTGGGTCGGCCAAACAGGAAGATCGCAGCGATCAACAGCAGGCCGGCGGCCAGGATGCCGATGCGGAGCAGTGCCATGTCGGACATTCGGGGGGTCTCCGGCTAAATACGTTCAGATAAGCATGGCACGTCAGGCGGCGCCCGCCAATCGTGCGGCTTCTTCAAGGTCCACGCTGACCAGGCGACTGACGCCCGGTTCACGCATGGTCACGCCCGACAACTGGTGCGCCGCTTCCATCGTGGCCTTGTTGTGACTGACAAACAGGAACTGCACTTTCTCACTCATCTCCTTGACCATATTGGCCAGGCGGCCGACGTTGGCTTCGTCCAGCGGCGCGTCCACTTCGTCCAGCAGGCAGAACGGCGCCGGGTTGAGCTGGAAGATCGCAAACACCAGCGCCACCGCGGTCATCGCCTTTTCGCCACCGGACAGCAACGAGATACTCGACACGCGCTTGCCCGGCGGGCGCGCCATGATGGCCACACCGGTGTCGAGAAGGTCTTCACCGGTCAACTCCAGATAGGCGTGGCCGCCGCCGAACAGACGCGGATAGAGCTGCTGCACGCCGGCATTGACACGGTCGAAGGTGTCCTTGAAGCGGCCACGGGTTTCGCGGTCGATCTTGCGGATGGCGTCTTCCAGCGTTTCCAGCGCGGTGGTCAGGTCGGTGTTCTGCGCATCCAGGTAGTCCGAACGCTGCGCGGCTTCGCCGTACTCCTGGATCGCCGCCAGGTTGACCGGCTCGAGCCGGCGCATGCGCCCGTCGATCTGATGCACGGCCTGCTCCCACTCGGTGATGCGGGCGTCGTCGGGCAGGCTGTTGATGACGTCCTGCAGCACGAAACCGGCCTTTTCCACCGATGCGGTGAGCTGGTCGGCACTGAGCACCAGCGCCTGCTGGTCCAGTTTGCGCTGGGAAATGCGCTCACGCTGGGCCAACGCCTGTTCGTCGCGCTGGTGGCGGGTCTGCTCGAACGTGCGCAGCTCGGCGTCGATGCCTTCGAGCATGGTGCGCGCTTCGGCCAGCACACGATCGGCACGCACGCGCTCGCCGAGCGCGTTCTGGTGTTCGGCTTCCAGCGCCTGCACCGGTGAATCGCCGTCATCGAGCTGCGAATGCAGTTCGCCCAGGCGCGAATCGAGCTGCCCGCGCTGGGTGCTCATCCGCTCCAGCGCCTGGCTCAACGCACTGACCTGGGTGCGCTGCGATTCCAGCGTCAGTGCCAGCGAGTGCGCACTGTCGCGCACGTTGYGGGCCGCATCACGGGCCTGGTCGCGTGCATCGGTGAACTGGCGGCGCTCGGCCTCCAGCGCGTGCCGCACCGATTCCAGATCGCCCATGCTGCTGACCGCATCATCCAGTCGCGAGCGCGCTTCGCGCACCTGCTCGCGGCCGGCGTCGAGGGTTTCCAGCAACTGCGAGAGTTCGCCTTCGATGCGATCGATGCGGGTACGCGCGGCCTCGACCTTGCCCTGCTGGCTCTGCAACTGGCCACCCAGTTCGGAGACGCTGCGGTGGGCCAGGTAAAGCTGGCGCTGCGCGTCTTCGCGCTGCTGTTCGCCGGCCAGCAGCTGGTCACGGAAGCCGGCCAGACGCTCTTCCAGTTCGGCTTCGCGCTCCTGCAGGGTATCGATCTGCTCGCGCAGGGTGACGATCTCGCGTTCGCGCAGCAGCGCGCCCTGCTTGGCCGCGCCGGAGCGCGAGACGCGCACCCAGCCTTCGCCCAGGCGTTCGCCACTGCGGGTAATGACCGAGTCGCCCTCGCCCAGCGTGGCCTGCAACGCACGCGCCTGGTCGAGGTCGTCGGCAGCGTGCAGGCGCGCCAGCAGCCGGCGGATCGCGGTCGGCCCCTGCACCTTGGCGGCCAGCGAGGTCGGTGCGACCTGCAATGCGTCCTGCGCATCGGAGACCAGCGCGATGCGCCCCTCGCCGAGTTCCGCCAGTTCACCGACCAGGCGCTCGGGCGCATCGACCAGCACGCCTTCGATCAGCTGGCCAAGCGCGCTCTCCACCGCGTTTTCCCACCCGCTTTCAACGCTCAGCCGCTCGCCGACGCGTGCGCCGGAATCCAGCCCGCGTGACTTCAGCCATGCCACCGCCGCGCCCTGCTCCTGCCCGAGTGCGGCCTGCTGCAGGGTTTCCAGCGAGGACAGGCGACCACGTGCGGCCTGCGCCTGCTTGCGGATGTCGGCCAGTTCGGACTGGCCGCTGCGCTGGCGGTCCTGCAGGCCGGCGACGGCGTGCTTGCGTTCTTCGACCTGCTCGTTGAGGCCGTCCAACGCGGCCTTCTGGGTTTCGTGCTGAAGCTGCAGTTTTTCGAACACCTGCGCCAGCGCATCCAGGTCCAGCCCGGCACGTTCGGCGACCAGCGCTTCGCGGCGGCGATCGGCTTCGAGCACCTGGCGGTCGAGGTAGTCCACGCGGGTGCGTTCGACTTCGCCGGCACGCGAGGCCTCGGAGGTACTGCGGGTGTGGGCCTCCCAGCGCGCCTGCCAGTCGGCCAGACGGGCCTCGGCGTCGCGCAGGGCTTCCTGCTTGATTTCGTTTTCTTCCTGCAGCTGTTCGAGCTGGGGCTCGGCCAGTTCGACCGACTCGCGCAGCACCTGCAGCTTGGCTTCATCGCCGCTGATGTGGTGGCCCAGTTCGGCCAGCGCCTGCTGGGTTTCGTCGCGGGCCTTGTGCAGGCGCTGGGACATCTCGCGCTGGTGCTGGATCTGCTGTTCGAGCCGGGCCAAGGTGCTGCCGACCTGGTAGACCTCGGCCTGGGCGGTACTGAGCGCGTCGGACGCTTCTTCGCGGCGGACGCGACTGGTTTCGATGCGGGCTTCGGCGTCGCGCTGTTCGGCGATCAGCTGCTGCAGGCGGGTTTCTTCCTGCGAGAGCGCTTCGCGCAGGCCGCCCAGGCGTTTGTCCAGGCCACGGAATTCAAGCGCCTTCCACTCGGCATCCTTGACCTTGCGCTCTTCCTGCAGGGCCTGGTACTGCTCGGCCTGGCGCGCCTGGCGCTTGAGGTGTTCAAGCTGCTTGCCGATTTCTTCGCGCAGGTCGTTGAGGCGGTCGAGGTTCTCGCGGGTGTGGCGGATGCGGGTCTCGGTTTCCTTGCGGCGTTCCTTGTACTTGGAGATGCCGGCGGCTTCTTCCAGGTAGACGCGCAGGTCTTCGGGTCGGGCTTCGATGATCTGGCTGATCATGCCCTGTTCGATGATGGAGTAGCTGCGCGGGCCGAGGCCGGTACCGAGGAACAGGTCGGTGATGTCGCGGCGGCGGCACTTGGTGCCGTTGAGATAATAGTTGCTGCTGCCGTCGCGGCTGACTTGGCGCTTGACCGATATCTCGTTGAACGAGGCGTACTCGCCGGTGATGGTGTGGTCGGTGTTGTCGAAGATGAGTTCGACGGTCGCCTGGGAGACCGGCTTGCGCGCAGAGGAGCCGGAGAAGATGACGTCGGTGAGCGAGTCACCGCGCAGGCGGCTGGCCGAGCTTTCGCCCATGACCCAGCGCACGGCGTCGATGATGTTGGACTTGCCACAGCCATTGGGGCCCACCACGCCGGTCATGTTGGTCGGCAGGTGCAGGGTGGTCGGGTCGACGAAGGATTTGAAACCGGACAGCTTGATCGTGGACAGACGCATGGCGTGGTTGGTTTCCGGGGCAAGGGCCTGAAGCGACCCCCGCCAGGGTGGATGTCGGGGCGATTCCCACCCTCAAGCCATTGATGTTGCAGGGTTTCAATGGCCCCAAGGGCGACGCGATAGCCTGAGTATAACGGGGGCGGTGTTTGGCGGGGGTGGGGTGGTTTTTAGAGGCGTAAAGGCTTTGAAGCCTTAGAGCCGAAGCCGAAGTCGAAGCCAGTTACTGGCTTCTGCCGATTGCGGGGCGGTATGGGTGGGGGCGCGGGACACGCCGTGAACCCATCCATGGGGGCTCGCGGGCGCCATCCATGGCGCCCGACGGTCCCGCGCCCCCACCCATACCACCCCGCCGATAGAAGGC
>NZ_JBFULO010000316.1:0-4659 GCF_054049855.1 Stenotrophomonas sp. P5_B8
GCGCCTGGGCCCGCGGCGGGCAATGAATTTCGGCAGCCACGGCCGATGCAGGCCGAACRGCATCTGCGCCCCGATCAACAGGATCAACGGACCGCTCACCGCGCCGGCCACGCCGGGGATCGGGATGAACGCCGGCAGGATCGCCACGAACAGGAACACCCCGAACGCGCTCTGCTGCAGGTCCTGGAGGATCTTGCCCAGCAGCAGCCGTGCGTCCGGATCACCCTGGTCGAACATCGCCAGCAGGGTCCGGATGCCCTCGTTGCGGTACTCGTCCGGACCCGGCGCCGGGGTCGGCGGATCAGCCGGTGAGTTCATCGGTCTCTTCTTCGGACAGCGTGCGCAGCAGCAGCTTGTCCACACGCGCGCCATCAAGGTCCACGATCTCGATGCGCCAGCCGGCCCAGTCGAAGTACTCGCCCGCGTGCGGGATGCGCCCGAAGTAGTGGATGCACATGCCGGCCAGCGTGTAGTAGTCGCCGTCCTCGCCATCGGGCAGCTCGGCGTTGCCCATCAGTTCGCGCAGGTCCTCGATCGACAGCGAGCCATCGACCAGGAACGAGCCGTCTTCGCGCATCACCACCAGCGCGTCCTCGTCCACGTTCTCCACCGACTGCAGGCGCCCGAYCACCGCGCCCATCAGGTCGCTGATCGTCACCAGGCCCTGGATTTCACCGTACTCGTCCACCACCAGCGCCATCGACTGCTGTTCTTCGCGGAAGATCTCCAGCAGTTTCATCGCATGGGTGGATTCGGACACGTACAGCGGTTCGCGCAGGTTCTGGAACAGCGAATGGTCATCGCGCACCAGCCGGGTGACCAGGCTTTTCACTTCCAGCACGCCGACGATGTCCTGGTCGTTGCCGCGATACACCGGGTAACGCGAGAACTCGTTCTCGCGCATGGTGGCGATGTTCTTCTCCGGGTCGGCCATGGTGTCCAGCCAGGCGATCCGGTTGCGCGGGGTCATCAGGCTGTCGGCGGTGCGGTCGCCCAGGCGCATCACCCGGTTCATCATGTCGCGCTCGTGCGCGTCGATCACGCCGGCCTCGTGGCTCTCGGCCACCAGCATGCGGATCTCTTCTTCGGTCACCGACGCGGCCTCGTCCTTGCCCAGGCCCAGCACGCGCAGCACCAGTCGGGTGCTGTGCGAGAGCAGCCAGACCGCCGGGAAGGCGATCCGTGACAGCCAGCCCATCGGCCACGCGACCAGGCCGGCGATGTCCTCCGAGCGGGTGATCGCCAGTCGCTTGGGCACCAGTTCGCCAAAGATCAACGTCAGGAAGGTGATCAGGGCCACCGCCAGCGCCTTGCCCACCTCACCCGAATAGGCAAAGGCCGGGAACATCCCGTGCAGCCACGTCGCGATGGCCAGGCCGATCGCCTCGCCACCGAACACGCCGGTCAGGATGCCGATCAGGGTGATCCCGATCTGGACCGTGGAGAGGAAGCTCTCCGGCTTTTCAGAAAGTTCCAGGGCGCGCTCGGCGCGCTTGCTGGTGCTGGCCATCTGCTTGAGGCGGCTCTTGCGCGAGGTCATGACCGACATCTCGGACATGGCGAAGAAGCCGTTGAGCAGGATCAGGGCCAGGACAATAATCAGTTCAAACACGGGCGTCGTCCCCGGTTGGTGGCAGGGAGGGCGTGTTCAAGCGATGTCGGCTACCGGAGGGCGCGTAAGCGCGGCGGTGCGGCGGGGGGTAAGGGTCGTCGTCCATAGAGTGCGCCCGAAGGCGCCCGCGCATCTTAACAAAAGGCCGGGGCAGGGGAGCAACCAGAGTCGTTCAGACTGGGCCGTTCCAGCGTGAAGATGACGGGGAGTACCCGGATTGGACATCAAACCGTCATAATTCCGCCCGGTGCCGTCCTTCCTCGACGGCGAATAGGTTTCTCAATGTTCTCTCTGCAGACCATTTTCGGCTCCGGCAAACAGTTCTACACCCTGCTGGACGAGGCTGCCCAGGCCGCCCAGGACAGCGCCAAGGCGCTGCACGCGATGCTCCGCGACGCCGACCGCCAGCCTGCGCTGGACGCCTTCAAGCTGGCCCGCCTGCGCGAACGCGCCGCCTCGGACAAGATCAGCCAGGCGCTGGTGGACAGCTTCATGACCCCGATCGAGCGCGAGGACATCGAAGCGCTGGGCTCGGCGCTGTACAAGATTCCCAAGCAGGTCGAGAAGTTCGCCGACCGCTATTCGCTGGCCACCCAGCACCTGGAGCACATCGATTTCGCGCCGCGCGCGGCGATGCTCGAGCAGGCCGCCAGCGTGGTGGTGGAGATGGTCAACGACCTGCGCCACATGAACCTGGACCGGATGACCGCGCTCAACGAGCGGCTGCGCTCGCTGGAGAACGAGGCCGACCGGCTGATGCTCGAGCTGTACCGCGACATCTACTCCGGCCGCCTGGACAACCTGCAGATGTTCCTGCTCAAGGAGTTCTTCGAGATCCTGGAAAAGGCCATCGACCGGTGCCGCGAGGCCGGTGTGGTGGCGTACCAGATCGTGCTGAAGAACAGCTGACGGACGCCACAGCATGCTGACCCTTGTCCTGGTGGTGATCCTGGCCGCGCTCGTCTTCGAGTTCATCAACGGCTTCCACGACACCGCCAACTCCATCGCCACCGTGGTGGCGACCAAAGTGCTCTCGCCCGGCTGGGCGGTGATGCTCGCGGCCTTCATGAACCTCCTCGGCGCCCTGACCGGCACCGCCGTGGCGCTGACCATCGCCTCGGGCCTGCTCAACACCAACGTGGTCGATGTGACCCCGCAGGTGATCCTGTGCGCGCTGCTGGGCGGCATCATCTGGAACCTGATCACGTGGTGGAAGGGGCTGCCGTCCTCGTCTTCGCACGCCCTGATCGGTGGCCTGTGCGGCGCTGGCCTGGCCGCGGCCCACAACAACTGGGATGCGCTGATCTGGTCCGAACGCATCGGCACCTGGGCMCAGAACAAGGGCCTGCTGTGGAAGGTGTTCCTGCCGATGATCACCTCGCCGATCGCAGGTTTCCTGCTCGGCATTCTGGTGATGCTGCTGCTGTGGGCGATCATCGCCGGCATGGCCAAGGCCGGTGGCTGGCTCGGGCGCATGGCGCGGCCGCGCATCGTCAATGCGTTCTTCGGCAAGGCACAGATCGCCTCGGCGGCCTACATGGGCTTTGCCCACGGCCACAACGATGCGCAGAAGACCATGGGCATCATCGCCATGACCCTGATCGGCGCCGAGGCGACCGGTGCGTTGAACGAACTGCCGTCGTGGCTGGCCTTCATGCACCCCGATGCCAGCGCCGGTGACGGCATCGCGATGTGGATCGTGCTGACCTGTGCGGTGGTGATGGCGGCCGGTACGGCCTCGGGCGGCTGGAAGATCATCAAGACGCTGGGCCACAAGATGGTGAAGCTGCACCCGATCCACGGCTTCGCCGCGGAGACGAGCTCGGCCACGATCCTGACCCTGGCGGCGCACTTCGGCATGCCGGTCTCGACCACGCACAGCATCTCCACCGCGATCATGGGCGTGGGCTACGCCAAGAACCCGCGTTCGCTGCGCTTCGGCGTGATCGAGCGCATCGTCTGGGCCTGGATCCTGACCATCCCGGCCGCCGGCGGCTGTGCGTACCTGATCCTGCGCCTGTTCGAGCTGTTTGGCTGGGCGTAAGTCGCGTTGAATCGGTAGTGCCGAGCCATGCTCGGCTGCAACGAAAAACCCGCCGAAAGGCGGGTTTTTCGTTTTTTCTCCCAAGGAATAGGGGGAGCGTGTTGTTGCAACTGCCGCAGTAGAGGGCGCGCGGCGGTTGGTTTGTCCAAGAGCGGCGTGGATCAGGTGGCGTCTTCGCTTGGGTCTGTCGCGAGCGTCAGGGCCCCGTAGCGACCGGTAGGCCCCTGGCGCAAATGTCCCCCGGCCTGGCGGCCTCCTCCTTKATTTTGCCCAGGAGCCTACCGCCCCCTACGGGGCTCGGCTTGCGGAGCTAAGCGGAACCTAGGCTTTTTTGGCKCTGGTCGGTGRGTCGGGCGCTGGGCGCCCATRCCCTTGGAGGCGAAATAAAGGAGGAGGGGGCGGCCGMAGGCCGACCCCGGGGGACATTCGCCGGAAAGGGTATGGGCGCCCAGCGCCCGACYCACCGACCACCGCCGAGCGTGGCTCGGCGCTACCCACTCAGCGGACGCGTTCCCGTGCCAGCAACCCGTACAACGCCGAATCGGACAGCTCCCCGCCCACGCACCAGCGTTCGCGCAGCAGGCCTTCGCGCTGGAATCCGATGCGCTCCAGCACCTTGGCAGACGGTGCGTTGCGCGGATCGATCTCCGCTTCCAGCCGGCGCAGGCCGCGGTCATCGAACAGGTAGTCGACAAAGCACTGCAGCGCCTCGTGCATGTAGCCCTTGCCCTGTGCCTGCGGGGCGAGGTTGTAGCCGATCTCGGCGCGCCCGGAGGCCTCCTCGATGCCGAACACCACGCAGATGCCCAGCAGTGGGCCGTCGGCCTGCTCGCGGATGCCGAGCTTGAGCTGGATGCCCTCGTCCATCGCGGCGAGGTCGTCGAGGATCTGCGCGTAGGCCTGCTTCAACTCCGTCCAGGCCGCGTGGTTCCAGTAGCGCATCACCGTCGGGTCGGACTGGATGGCAAAAAGCGCGGTACCGTCGCTGGCGCGGATCGGGCTC
>NZ_JBFULO010000317.1:0-4656 GCF_054049855.1 Stenotrophomonas sp. P5_B8
CAAGTACGTGTTCCCGAACGGCAACGCGATCTTCCTGCTCGCCGAAGGCCGCCTGGTCAACCTGGGCTGCGCCACCGGCCACCCGAGCTTTGTGATGTCCAACTCGTTCGCCAACCAGACGCTCGCGCAGATCGACCTGTGGGCGAACAAGGACAGCTACGAGAACAAGGTGTACCTGCTGCCGAAGAAGCTGGACGAGGAAGTGGCGCGTCTGCACCTGGAAAAGATCGGCGTGAAGCTGACCACCCTGAGCCAGGAACAGGCCGACTACATCGGCGTGCCGGTGGAAGGTCCGTTCAAGCCGGAGCATTACCGCTACTGATCGGCCTGCCGATCCGGTTGCGTTGAAAAACAGACGGGCGCCGAAAGGCGCCCGTTTTCGTGGTGGCATTCCCTCAGTCCTGGCCGAAACACCTGCGGTCGTCGTTGAGGACGGCCTGACACTGCCCGGCGAAGTCCGCCTGCCAGCGCGACAGCGTGAATCCTTCCCGTTCCTGGAAAGACACCGTTTCGCCAGCAAGCACGTAGCAGCGGTTCTGCGACAGTCGCAGCGCCGTCAGGGCATTACCGGCGGCCCAGCATTCGTCGATGCAGGCCTGCATCAGCGCGTAATCCGGATTGGTCTTGGCGCCGCCGAAGGCGAAGCCCATCCGCTGCACCAGGGCGATCACCGGGTCGATGCTCGCCGGGGCAGCACGCAGAATGCGCAGCACCCCGGGCTCGGGAATGCCAAATGCCCAGTTGGCAAGCACGGCCGAACGTGCCGCATCGATCGCCGCATCGCGCTGCCCTTGCCGCATGTACTGGCTTGCCAGCAGCGCCCAGCCCTGCTGAAGCTCCGGGAACGCGGCGCATGCTGCGCGCAGCAGTTCAATGGCCTGCTCGACCTGCCCCGCCAGCACCTGCGCGCGCGCCTGCTCGAACTGCTCGGTTGGCGAACCGGGATCTTCGACCTCATGCTCGCCATACTCGCCCTCGTTCAATTCCAGCCAGTGCGAGAACACCTGCACCGAGGAATGGCGCAGTTCCATACGCCATTCGTCATGGAACATCTCGCAGACGAAAGGCGCATCTCCCTCACGCCCCAACGGCCAATACAGCCCGAAACAATCGCCGTTGCCAAGCGCGCCTTCCGCGATCGACACAAACCCCTGCGGGGGATACGGTCCGCGCGCCACATCACTGTCGAAGCTGAGCGCGTTGCATTGACCAGAGAGGCGCATGGGATCTTTCCAGACGGGAACGCCGCCATTATCGCCGCGATCGCAGTAGCCCCGGTCAAGGCAGCCGGCCCGCACCGCGTTACGATGCCCCCATGACCCCGGCCATCAACCTGCTCAAGAAGCACGGCATCACCCACAGCGTGCTGTCCTACCCACATGATCCCGATGCCGACTCCTACGGCGGCGAAGCGGTGCAGCAGCTCGGGCTGGACCCGGCGCAGGTGTTCAAGACCCTGCTGGCCAGCACCGAAAAGCACGAACTGCTGGTGGCGATCGTGCCGGTCAGCGGCACGCTGGACCTGAAGGCGCTGGCCGAAGCGGCCGGCTGCAGGAAGTGCGAGATGGCCGACGTGGAGCAGGCACAGCGCGCCACCGGCTACCTGGTCGGCGGGATCAGCCCGCTGGGGCAGAAGAAAAAGCACCGCACGTTCCTCGATGCCAGCGCGCAGGCGCTGCCCACGCTGCATGTGAGCGCCGGCCGGCGTGGGCTGGAGGTCGCAGTGGCACCGGCCGACCTGCTGCAGCTCACCGATGGCAGCTATGCCGCCATCGGTAGGACCCGCTGATGCGCTGGCCCTTCTCCCGGGCGCCAGCGGCCCCTACCGAAGGACCCGGCGCCCAGCACCTGCAGGCGCTGTTGTCGTCGGACCCCGACCGCATCTACAGCGCTGCCTGCGCCATCGCCCAGCTCCGCGATCCGGCCGAACTGGACGCGCTTGCGCCGTGGGTCGAACGCATCGGGCGCGCTACCGCACACATCGGGCTGGGCGGTGCAGTGTTCGCCAACAACCATCACCTGCAGTTCGCGCTGCGGCGGCTGCGCTTCTGGCGGGATCGGGCAGGTTGCCTGTGCGCGCTGTATCCGCACTACCCGTTCTTCGATCCGCGCCGCGAGGCCACCCGCGGGCACGTGGTCATCGATGCGGTAGGTGAAGCCGAGGGTGGATGGGGTGAAGCGCGTTCGGTCACCTGCGTGGACTGCTCGGCGCACTGGCTTGCCACCGACCGCGAGTACCACTACCCGTGGTGGGAGTGGACCTTGGCCGTTCCAACCGTTGAAGAAACCCCAGCGCATGCCTGAGTTCATCGCCACCGTCATCCACGTCGGCGCGGACGACGGCGTGCTGCTGGCCGGCCTGGCCGACCACGAACACGACACCCGCCGCTACCTGCTGCTGCAGAAGGCCGAGCATCCCGATGCGCAGGACATCGCCCTGGGCCTGGACGGCGTGCATGTCTGCCTGCACGCGCAGGCACGCTCGGCCTACGGCGGCATCCAGTCTGCGCAGCTCCCGGCCGGCGCACTGGTGCTGCACCTGGATGCCATCACCACCGATGCGCTGGGCCTGGCGGCTTCGCCGCTGCGCATCGCCCTGGCGGCGCCGCCGGAGGACGTTGCCGCATTCGCCGCGATGCTGCAGCGCATGGGCATCCCGGTCGACGCCTGATAGACCCGGAGTGGCACGCCATGCGTGGCGGCGTCTCGCACCGGCACCGCGTGCAGCCACCATGGGGTGGCTCTACCCGGGCAGGGCGGTTACGGCCGCCAGTTGGCGTTGCGCTCCCAGAACGCCACCGCACGCTGGTAGGCCTCGCGGTCCAATGGCACCCCGGAACCGCCCTCGTCCACCCCCAGCGCGTTGCGCATCATGGTGATCGGCGCCATCGGCACTTCTTCCGGCTCGGCGGTGTAGATGCAGCCGACGATGCCCCAGTCTGCATCGATCGGCGAGCCTTCCAGCGCGAGTTGTCCGGCGCTGTACAGGATCACCACCAGGTAGTTCGCGCGCGGCGACTCCACGCCCTCGAACCAGCGCACCAGCACCGGCAGCTCGTTGCGGTTGCGCGCCTCGTAGCCGGTGTGGAGCTGGTGGCGGTTGGCGTCGGTGATCGGCACGGTCAGGCAGCGCGTGGAGGTCCAGTTGTCGTAGACGAACAGCTTGCAGAACGGCGCATAGCCATCAAGCACCTTCAGCGGCGCGTGCGTGTTGAGATGCGCCTGGAACTGCTCGGCGGTGCAATCCTGGAGGGTGTTGCCGCGTGGGGTACGCGGGAACAAGCGGGGACGGGCGAATTCGGTAAGGATGATGGACATGGGGAACGCGGCAGCCAGAACAGGCGCAAAGGGTAACCGGTCGACCCGGCGGCCAATCCCCGATAGCCTATTTTTTACATTCATCGCGATGAAGCGATATGATATCCCCACACCCGTCGCCGCCGCCGCCATGACCGCCATCAGCTTCGAGTTCTACCCGCCCAAGACCGACGAGCAGCGCGCCCAGCTCGACCGTACCGCGAGCAAGCTCAAGGCCTTCTCGCCCGAGTACGTGTCGTGTACGTTCGGGGCCGGCGGCTCGACCTTGAGCTACACCTCCGAAACCGTCCGCCATCTCAAGCAGCACCACGGTTTCGAGGCCGCGCCGCACCTGTCCTGCGTGGGCGGCAGCCGCGAAGAGATCCGCGAACTGCTCAAGCTGTACCGCGCGATCGGTTGCCGACGCATCGTCGCCCTGCGCGGTGACCTGCCGTCGGGCATGGGCCACCCCGGCGACCTGCGTTACGCCTCGGACCTGATCAGCTTCATCCGCGCCGAGCACGGCGACGCGTTCCGGATCGAAGTGGGCGCCTACCCCGAAACCCATCCGCAGGCCAACGACGCGCTGCTGGACCTGAAGCACTTCAAGACCAAGATCGACGCCGGCGCGGACGCGGCGATCACCCAGTATTTCTTCAACGCCGATGCGTACTTCCACTTCGTCGACGCGGTGCGCAAGCTCGGGGTAACGGTGCCGATCGTGCCGGGAATCATGCCGATCTCCAACTTCAGCCAGCTTCGCCGGTTCTCCGAGCAGTGCGGTGCGGAGATCCCGCGCTGGATCGGCCGGAAGATGCAGGCCTTCGGCGACGATGCCGAATCGGTGCGCGCGTTCGGTGCCGAGGTGGTCGCCGGACTGTGCGAGCGGCTGGTCGCCGGTGGCGCGCCGGGGCTGCATTTCTACACGCTCAACCTGGCCAAGCCAACCACCCAGGTGCTCAAGCTGCTGCGCCCTTGAAGCACGCTCAAATCGCTTGCAGATAACGCTGGCACCGCTACGCTGCTGCAATGAAAGCACTCCTCCTGCCCCTGTTGTGCGCCCTGTGCCTGCCAAACCCGGCGTCGGCACAGGCGCAGCGCGTCAACCGTTGCACCAACGCCCAGGGCCAGACCGTGTTCACCGACCGCAGCTGCGATGCGCTGGGCGCTACCGCACGCATGCCCGCGCATGCACCGACGGTGGGCAACACCGGCATCTATCGCGCCGGCTGCGCGCGCCGGCTCAGCGAACTGACCGGGCAGATCCGCGATGCGGTCAGCCTGCAGGACGTCAATCGGCTGTCCTCGATCTACCTGTGGAACGACGTGTCCAACGCCACCGCCCGCCACATCATCGGA
>NZ_JBFULO010000318.1:0-4625 GCF_054049855.1 Stenotrophomonas sp. P5_B8
CTGGGGCCCCAGCGCCCGACCCACCGACGGCCGCGCCTGTAAAGGTCCACGGCGGGCTTCGTGCTTACCACGCGGATGCAGGGGAAAACCCATAAAAAATGGCACCGCAAGCGGTGCCATTGAAGGAACGCATCGAGGAGAGAGTTCAATGCATGCCGCGGAACGCGAGGGTCAGGGCCAGGATCGACAGAATCACCGCKATGGTGCCGTCCAGAATCCGCCAGGTCTTGGGCTTGGTGAACAGCGGGGCCAGCATGCGTGCGCCCAGCCCTTGGGCGGTCAGCCACAGGCAGCTGGCGGTGAACACGCCGGCGGCGAACGCCATGCGCGCGTTGCCGAAGTTCTCGGCAATGCCACCAATGACCATCATGTCCAACCAGAAATGCGGGTTGATCAGCGAGAAGCCGACTGCTGAAATCAGCACGGCACGGCGCGAGGTGCTGTCGCCATCGTCCACGTGCATGCCGCCGCCACCGGCCAGCGCACGCCGCGCCGACTGCCAGGCGTACCAGGCCAGGAAGGCGACGCCGCCCCACAGCACCACCGTGGTCAGCCACGGCAGCGCTTGTGTCAGGGTGCGCAGGCCGGCCACGCTGGCGAAGATGAAGATGCCGTCGATCGCCGCGCAGGTGGCTACCACCGGCACGATGTGCTTGCGCAGGATGCCCTGGCGCAGGATGAAGGCGCTCTGCGCACCGACCACGGCGAACAGGCCGATGCCGGTAGCGGCGCCGCTGAGCCACGCGGCCAGACCGGGGCCGCCGGAGAGAATGGTGGAGAACATGGGATACCGCCTTGTCTTGCAGGTGGGAGCGGTGCCTCGCCAAGGCGTACAGCACCGGATGGCGCACATTGTCGCGCCGCAACATGAAAAAGTAGAGCTAAACTTACTTAACCATCTTTAGCGAGACTTAATCTGATGCGCATCGACCATGCCCAGCTGCGCGCGTTGGCCGCGGTGGTCCGCGAGGGCAGCTTCGAGCGGGCCGCGCAGTCGCTCAATGTGACCGCTTCGGCGGTGTCCCAGCGGATCAAGGCGCTGGAGGATCGGGTCGGGCGACTGCTGGTAAAGCGCTCCTCGCCCGCGGTGGCCACCCCGGAGGGCCAGGTGCTGGTGCAGCTGGCCGAGCAGACGGCGCTGCTGGAGCACGATGCGCTGCATCGGATGGGTATCGCCGATGAAGACCTGCCGCACGCGAGCATTCCGGTGGCGGTCAACCACGACAGCCTGGAGACCTGGTTCCCGGAGGCGGCGCTGAACTTCGCGCGGCAGACCGGCACCACGCTGGACCTGCGTTCGGAAGACCAGGACCACACGGTGGCGTTGCTGCGCCAGGGGGCGGTGCTCGGCGCGGTGACCACGCTGGACGAGCCGGTGCAGGGCTGCCAGATCCATGCGCTGGGCAGCATCCGCTACGCCGCCACGTGCACCCCGGCCTTCCATGAGAAGCATTTCGCCAAGGGGGTCAATGCGCAGTCGCTGGCGCAGGCGCCGGTGCTGGTGTTCAACCGCAAGGACGACATGCAGGCGCGTTTCGCCCGACGCCTGGCCGGTGACGATCTGCCACTGACGGCGCCGACGTGGTGGATTCCGTCGACGCGGGCGTTCGTCCAGGCCAACCTGGGCGGGCTGGGCTGGACGATGAATCCGCTGCCGCTGGTCAAGCGCCATCTGGAGGCCGGCCGACTGGTGCTGATGAAGCAGCGCGCGTGGGAAGACGTGCCGCTGTACTGGCAGCACTGGAAGGGCGACGTGCAGACCATGGCGCTGCTGACCCGGGCGGTGCTGGATGCGTCGACCACGCTGGTGCGGAAGAAGCGCTGACGGGATCGGCCGGCACGGTTCAGAAGCAAGAAGCACATCCTGCGGGGCGCCACGCCCTACACGGCCCGATGATCCCGGCCGGCGCAGCATCGGCGCATCCCCGCGATGGCCATGGCGATGGACACCGATCCGGTCTACCTGCATATCCGCGTGGTGCTCAGCATCATCCTGGGGCTGAGCATCACTACCCTGCTG
The DNA here is from genome assembly GCF_054049855.1 of Stenotrophomonas sp. P5_B8. Classification (NCBI taxonomy): domain Bacteria; kingdom Pseudomonadati; phylum Pseudomonadota; class Gammaproteobacteria; order Lysobacterales; family Lysobacteraceae; genus Stenotrophomonas; species Stenotrophomonas sp. P5_B8. Next base: position 2,021 of record NZ_JBFULO010000318.1, read on the forward strand.
CGCGGGTTGGCCTCGATCATCGAGCACCCCGGGCGGCGTGGTTGGTCATGGATCCACCTGTGCTGGGTGCTGTGGGCGCTGATCTCGGTGGTGACGTTCTGGTGGTGGGAGTTCCGCCTCGGCGAAGTGCGCCAATGGACGTTCGGGCTGTACCTGTTTGTCATCGCCTACTGCGCGGCCTGGTTCATGCTGTGCGTGCTGCTGTTTCCCGATGACGTGCGCGAGTACGGCAGTTATGAGGCCTATCTGCTGCAACGTCGCGGCTGGTTCTTCGGCATGCTGGCGCTGCTGACCCTGCTCGACCTGGGCGATACGGCCATCAAGGGCCACAGCCGGTGGCAGATGCTCGGGCCGGCCTATCCCCTGCATACGGTGCTGATGCTGGCGGTCGCCGGCCTGGGTGCGGTCTGCCGCCAGCGACGCGTGCAGCTGGCGCTGGCCGTGGCAGCGCTGCTGTACCAGGCGATCTACTTCCTGGCCGAGTACTTCACCCTTTCGCCGGATTGAGCGCATTGCACCGGCCGGATGCTGCGTTGCACCAGAAATCGGGCGAAAGGCGATAAAATCGCCATCCTGGAGTGCCAACCCTTTGTTTCTTCACGCCTCGTAGCCGGGGCGTGGGCATCCTGTTCACATCTCCCCCACCTGAGATCCCCATGAAGAAATTCGCCAAGGTCGTCCTCGGCCTGCTCGTGCTGTTGCTGCTGACAGCCGCGCTTTTCCTGTATTGGCCCCTGCACCAGCGCTCGGTCCCGGCCGCGGCCAACGGCAAGCCGGTCGATGTCGTGCTGGTCGGCGGCGGCATCATGAGCATCACCCTGGCCACGTTCCTGCAGGAACTGCAGCCGGACTGGAACATCCAGCTCTACGAACGCCTCGACGGCGTGGCGCTGGAGAGTTCGGACGGCTGGAACAACGCCGGCACCGGCCACTCGGCGTTCGCCGAACTCAACTACACCCCCGAACTGCCCGATGGCAGCATCGAGACCAAGCGGGCGGTCGGTATCGCCGAACAGTTCGAGATCTCCCGCCAGTTCTGGTCGCACCAGATCAAGCAGGGGCGCCTGGGCGAACCATCGGATTTCATCAATCCCACCCCGCACATGAGCTTTGTGTGGGGCGATGACAACATCGCCTACCTGCACAAGCGCCAGCAGGCGCTGGTCAAGAACCCGCTGTTCTACGGCATGCAGTATTCCGAGGATGCCACGCAGATCAAGCAGTGGGCGCCACTGCTGATGGAAGGCCGCGACCCGAAGCAGAAGGTCGCCGCGACCTGGATGCCGCTGGGCACCGACGTCAACTTCGGCGTGATCACCCGGCAGCTGACCGCCGGCCTGCAGCGCAGCCCGAACTTCCAGCTGCACCTGGAGCATGAAGTGGGCGCGCTGCGCCAGAACGAGGACAAGAGCTGGAACGTGACGGTCAAGGACCTGAAGTCCGGCAAGGAGTCCACGATCAAGTCGCGCTTCGTGTTCATCGGGGCCGGCGGTGCCGCGCTGAAGCTGCTGCAGTTGTCGGGCATCCCCGAGGCGAAGGACTATGCCGGCTTCCCGGTGGGCGGCCAGTTCCTGGCCTTCCAGGACCCGGCAATCGCCGGACGCCATTCGGTCAAGGCTTACGGCATGGCCGAGACCGGCTCGCCGCCGATGTCGGTGCCGCACCTGGACGCGCGCAAGCTGGACGGCAAGCCGGTGGTGCTGTTCGGGCCCTTCGCGCTGTACAGCACCAAGTTCCTCAAGCACGGCTCGTGGTTCGACCTGTATTCCTCGGTCAACCACAACAACGTGGCCGGCATGCTCGATGTGGGCATGGAGAACCTGGACCTGGTGAAGTACCTGATGGGCCAGGCGCGCCTGAACGACGCGGATCGCCAGGCCGAACTGGTCAAGTATTTCCCCAACGCCAAGCGTGAGGACTGGAAACTGGTCACCGCCGGCCAGCGCGTGCAGATCATCAAGCGCGACCCGGAGAAGGGTCCGGTGCTGCAGTWCGGTACCGAGATCGTGACCGACAAGGATCACACCCTGGCCGCGCTGCTGGGCGCCTCGCCGGGCGCCTCGACGTCGCCGCCGATCATGCTGGACCTGCTCAAGAAGGCGTTCCCGCAGCAGATGGCCGCCGGCTGGGAAGCGCAGCTGAAGCAGATCGTGCCGTCCTACGGGCGCAAGCTCAACGACAGCCCGGCACTGACCAACGAGATCCGCCGCCAGACCAGCGAAACGCTGAAGCTGCCCTACCTGGAGGTGCCGGTGGAAAACGCCACCACCCCGGCGGTGATGCTGACCCCGCCGCCGGCCGCCGCACCGGCGCAGAAGAAGCGCAACGCCAACGAAGAACTGCAGGCGCTGTAAGCCTGCCTGCTGCGGCGTTGGCCGCGCGGTGAAAACCTGGATCCGGCCCCGGTGTGGGCCGGATTTTTTTTGCGTGTTATTCCATCGGCGTGGGAAACATCGGGCGCTCTCTGGACCTTTATGAAGCGGCAGTCGGTGGGCCGGGCGCTGGGCTCCCATGCCCTTTCCGGCGAATGTCCTCCGGCGTCGGCCTGCGGCCGCCCCCTCCCCCTTTATTTCGCCTCCAAGGGCATGGGAGCCCAGCGCCCGAC
>NZ_JBFULO010000319.1:0-4618 GCF_054049855.1 Stenotrophomonas sp. P5_B8
GCCTTGAGGTGCGGAATGAGGATGTCGTTGAGGCAGGTCAGGAAGCCCCACATGAAGAAGATCGCGGTGACCACCGTCAGCGCCACGCGGTTGCTTTGCACGTGTTGCCCACGCACTGCAGCAGGGTTGTCCATTGCATGTCCTTGTTGAAGGGTATGCCAGCCATTCGGCGGCCACACATGGAACCCGCTTCGTCATCGATTGTCCAGCGCTGTCACCGGACGGGACATGGGCGGCAAAGGCGGCCTGCTTCGGGCATCCGCGCAGTTTCGTTCTGCACTGCACAACGCGGCCTGCATGCTGCAGCGGCCGCACGGGATACCGCAGGAAACACACCGCAGGCCCTGCGCCACGGTGCTTTACCGGTGGTCGATACGGCCCGGATGACAGCGCTGGACGTGGCGCCCGTGCCGGGCGGATCCGCAATGGCAGGGTCGTTTGTTGACAACGCTGTCAACGATGGYCCCCAATCCGGCCCGTGTGCGGTTGAACCGTGCCATCACGCCGTAGGACGCCATTATCGATTTCCCTGGGGAGGGAGCTTTCATGAAGACGTACAAGGTCGTACCCCGCAAGGCGATGCTCACTTCCGCGCTGCTGGCCGTGCTGGCCAGCCCTGCCTGGGCGCAGGATCCGACCCGCCCGGCCACGGGGGAGGCGCCCGACCCGGCCACGCTGGACGCGGTGCAGGTCACCGGCATCCGCGGCAGCCTCACCTCGTCGATGAACCTCAAGCGCGACAGCCAGGGCGTGGTCGACGGTATCGTCGCCGAAGACATCGGCAAGTTCCCCGATACCAACCTGGCCGAATCGCTGCAGCGCATCAGCGGCGTATCGATCGACCGCACCTCCAGCGGCGAAGGCTCCAAGGTGACCGTGCGCGGCATCGGCCCGGACTTCAACCTGGTGCTGCTCAACGGCCGCCAGATGCCGTCCTCCAACCTCGGCAACGGCGGTGGCGGACTGTCCGGCTCGCGCTCGTTCGACTTCGCCAACATCGCCTCCGAGTCGATCTCGGCGGTGGAGGTGTACAAGACCACCTGCGCCGACAATCCCACCGGCGGCATCGGCGCCACCATCGACATCAAGACGATGCGTCCGCTGGAATCCGAGCCGGTGATCAGCCTCGGCCTGAAGGCGGTCAACGACAGCTCCAACGACAACCTGCCGCGTACCCTGCAGGGCTCCAGCGTCACCGGCGAACWGTCGGGCATCTTCAGCCAGCGCTACGCCGACGACCGCTTCGGCGTGACCCTGAGCGGTAGCTACCAGGAGCGCGACTCCGGCTTCAACCAGGCCACCGTGGCCGAAGGCTGGGCCACCTTCTACGGCAATGAAAGCAGCGACTGGCGCGCCCTGCCGCAGCCGGGCCAAGGCTACGCGGACCGCATCCAGAACCGCCCCGGCCCCACCGATGTGTACGCGCGCCCGCAGAACACCGCCTACAACGTCAATGGCGTGCAGCGCCAGCGCACCAACGGCCAGGCAACCTTGCAGTGGAAGCCAGCGGACAACATCACCACCACGCTCGATTACACCTACGTGGAAAACAAGGTGCAGCAGCAGCGCAGCGAACTCTCGGTGTGGTTCAACTACGGGCCCGGCGACAGCACCTGGACCAACGGCCCGATATCGGCGCCGATCATCTACAGCGAGGACATGACCAACTCGGACGTGTCGATGGGCGGCATGAAGCTGGCCACCAAGAACACCATGGACTCGCTCGGCTTCAACGTGGACTGGGAAGTGAACGACGCGCTGGACCTGTCCTTCGACGTCCACAACTCCACCGCCGAATCCCAGCCGGACGGCCCGTACGGCTCTGCTGGCGTACTCGGCGTGGCCGCCTTCGTGCGCGGCAAGACCACGGTGGATTACAGCGGCGACCTGCCGATCATCAACATCGCGCTGCCGCCGGGCGGCGTGCAGGCCGCCGATGCGCTGGTCACCGGTTCGGTGTTCCAGAACAGCTACAACAAATCCAAGGTGCAGCAGTACCAGGGCCGCGGTACGTTCAAGTTCGCCGACTATTCCGCGCTGGACTTCGGCGTAGGCCACACCAAGGTGGAAAACCGCTCGGCCTCGGCGATCATGCAGCGCGACACGTGGGGCGGCCTGGGCAGTCCGGCCGACTACGATGACAACATCTTGTACGCCGATGACATGGCCAGGTACTTCGATGCGTTCTCCGGCCACAGCGATCCGCGCCTGACCGGGCAGTTCCTGGTATTCGACTTCGACCGCCTGCGCGAGCGCGCCGGCCAGGTCGCCGCCAACGGCGAGCCGCCCTGCCCCACCTGCTACCTGGCGCCCACCGAGTACACCGAAGACATCCGCACCACCGAAACCTCCAAGAGCGCCTACCTGCAGTACCGCACCACCGTCGACGGGTCGATGCCGCTGCATGTGGCCGCCGGCGTGCGCTACGAGCAGACCGAGGTGGAATCGACCGCGCTGGTGCGCGTACCGACCAGCATCAACTGGGGCTCGGCCAATGAGTTCAACCTGGGCTACGCCGCCGAGGGCACCTTCATCGGCGGCAAGGGCAAGTACGACTACGTGCTGCCCAACGTGGACCTGAAGCTGGACCTGTCCGAAACACTCGCGCTGCGCGGCAGCTACAGCCGCAGCATCGGCCGGCCCGGCTGGACCCAGATCGACAGCGGTCGGCGCTTCGACAACATCGTGCGCACCCAGGGCGGCACCGGCTCACGCGGCAACCCGGCCCTGGAGCCGCTGCTGTCGGACAACTTCGACCTGTCGCTGGAGTGGTACTACGGCCAATCCAGTTACGCCTCGGTCGGCTTCTTCCGCAAGAACATCAAGAACTTCATCAGCAACACCATCGTGCGCGACAACAGCGCCGGGCTGCATACGCCGGTGGGCGGCACCTACTGGAACGAGGCATTGGCATCGGGCTGCGGCGTCACCGACATGCCGTGCATCCGCGATTACATCTTTGCCAACCACGACGGCGATCCGGGCGTGACTGCCACCGGCACCAACTCGGCCGGGCAGCGCACCGGCACCATCGTCGGCCAGCCCGGCGACCCGGTGGCCGGGTTCGACATCACCGTGCCGGCCAACCAGCGTTCGGACCACCTGGACGGCTGGGAACTCAGCGTGCAGCAGTTGTTCGGGCAGACCGGTTTCGGCCTGRCCGCCAACTACACCAAGGTGAAGTCCGGGCTGACCTTCGACAACCTGAGCCTGGGCGACCAGTACCCGATGATCGGCCTGAGCGATTCGGCCAACCTGGTGCTGTTCTACGAGAAGTACAACTGGCAGGTGCGTGCGGCCTACAACTGGCGCGACACGTTCCTCAACGGCATCGGTGGCCAGGGCCCGAACCCCAACTACACAGATGCCTATGGCCAGCTGGATCTGAACATCAGCTACGCGGTCAGCGACCAGCTCACCCTGAGCGTGGAAGCGATCAACCTCACCGACGAAACCATGCGCACTTACTCGCGCCACACCAACATGCTGCGCTACGCCACCCAGACCGGCCCGCGTTACATGTTCGGCGTGCGCTACAAGTTCTGATCCCACCCGGGCCGCCCGTCGGTCGGCCGCTCCATACGAGCGGCCGCTCCGCCTTGCGATCGGTCGCTTCACGCGCCTGCCGTGCGCTACGGTGGGCGCCATCCCCTCCATCCCCCGAGGATGTCCATGTCCACCCTGCCCGGCCCGATCGACGAGATCCCGGATCTGGATCCGGCGCAACTGCCCGCGCTGCTGCCGTCGTGGACCACCCCGAAGGTGCTGCGCGGACTGGTCGCCCACTGGCCGATGGTGGCCGCCGCGCGTGACTCGGCGGCGTCCGCGGTGGGCCATCTCAAGCAGTTCGACCATGGCCAGATGCCGGTCACCGCCACCACGGCCGCACCGCAGGCGCAGGGCCGGATCTTCTACAACGCGGACATGAGCGGCTTCAACTTCCGCCGCGAGCAGATCGCGCTGAAGGTAGTGCTGGACACGCTGCTCAAATACCAGGGCGAAGCGGCCCCGCCCACCATCTACGTCGCCTCCACCACGCTCGACAGTTTCCTGCCCGGCTTCGCGGCGGCCAATCCGCTCGCGCTCGGCGTGCACGATCCATTGACCAGCATCTGGATCGGCAACCGCTCGCGCATCGCCGCCCACCAGGACGTGCCGGACAACCTGGCCTGCGTGGCGGCCGGGCGGCGCCGGGTGACGCTGTTCCCACCCGGGCAGATCGACAACCTGTACATCGGGCCGCTGGACTTCACCCCGGCCGGCCAGGCGGTCAGCCTGGTCGACTTCGCCGCGCCGGACCTGCAGCGCTTCCCGCGCTTCCCCCAGGCGCTCGCACAGGCCCAGGTCGCCGAGCTGGGCCCGGGCGATGCGGTGTTCATTCCCTCGTTGTGGTGGCACCACATGGAAGGCCTGGAGGCGTTCAACGTTCTGGTCAACACCTGGTGGCGACCGGTACCGGCGTGGATGGATGCACCGATGAATGCCCTGATGCTGGCGATGTTGGCCCTGCGCGAGCTGCCACCCACGCAACGCGCGCACTGGCGGGAGATGTTCGATCACTACGTGTTCGAGGCCGACGAGGGAACCCGCGCGCATATTCCCGCACACGTGCGCGGCG
>NZ_JBFULO010000320.1:0-4617 GCF_054049855.1 Stenotrophomonas sp. P5_B8
AATCTAATCTAGGCACCCCCGAGACGCCCACTGCCCCGGCGGTGCGTCGTTATCTGGCTGAATTCCTCACCGATCCACGCGTGGTCGCGATTCCGCCACTGCTGTGGAAACCCTTGCTGTACGGGCTTATCCTGCCGCTGCGCAGTGGCCGCTCGGCCGCAAAGTATGCCCAGGTGTGGCTGCCGGACGGCTCGCCGCTGATGGTCTACACACGGCGACTGGCCGAGGCCATGCAGGCGTTGATGCCCAACGTGCGGGTGCGCCACGCCATGCGCTACGGCGCCCCGGCACTGACCGCCGAGCTGGACCGGCTGGCGGCCGAAGGCATGCGCCGGATCGTGGTGCTGCCGCTGTATCCGCAGTATTCGACCACCACCACCGCCTCCATCGAGGACCAGGTGCGCGACTGGCAGCCACGGCATCCCGGCGTCACCGTCACCCTGGTGCGCGATTACGCGGTCGATCCGGACTGGGTCGAGGCGGTGGCCACCCGCATCCGCCAGTGGTGGGCCGAGCACGGTCGCGGCGAGCAGCTGGTGTTTTCCTTCCATGGCATCCCGCAGCGCCTGGCCGATGCCGGCGATCCGTATCCGCAGCGCTGCGAGGCCAGTGCCAAGGCGATCGCGCAGGCGCTGGATCTGCCCGATGACGCCTGGCGGCTCACCTACCAGTCGCGCTTCGGTCGCGAGAAATGGCTGCAGCCCTACGCCGAACCGACCCTGTGGGCGATGGCCGAAGGCGGCGTCCGCACCATCGACGTGGTCTGCCCGGGCTTTGCCACCGACTGCCTGGAAACCCTGGAAGAAGTCGCCCTGGGCTTCACCGAGACCGTGGCCGAGCGCGGCGCGCGGATGCGCTATATCCCCTGCCTCAACGATGCCCCCGAACACGCGCTGGCGTTGTCGCGGCTGAGCATCGCGGCCCTGGGATGAGCCTGCAGCCGTTTTCCCTGGCCGTCGGCGGCTTCATCGCCGCCGGTCTGCGCGCGGCACAGCCGGGTGGCCAGCGCGTACTGGCGCTGCACGGCTGGCTCGACAACGCGGCCAGTTTCGTCCCACTGGCCGCGCAGCTGCCCGACCTGGACTTGGTCTGCCTCGACCTGCCCGGGCATGGCCACAGCGCGCACCTGCCGGCCGGCACCCAATACAACACGCCCGGCGCGATCTGCCACGTACTCGATGTCGCCGATGCACTGGGTTGGGATCGCTTCACCCTGATCGGCCATTCGATGGGCGCCGGCATCGCCAGCCTGACCGCAGCGGCCGCACCCGAGCGCGTGGAGCGGCTGGTGGCGATCRAAGCCCTCGGCGGCCTGCGCGGCCCGGAGGATGAAACCGCCCAGCGCCTGCGCGACCACGTACGCGCCGCACGTGCGTTGCCCGGGAAAAACCTGCGCGTATTCCCCGACCTGTCCGCCCCGATCCGCGCACGCATGATGACCAACCAGCTCAGCGAGCCGTGCGCACGCCTGCTGGTCGAACGCGGCGTCAAACCGGTCGACGGTGGCTACAGCTGGTGCAGCGATCCACGCCTGATGCTGCCCACTGCGATGCGTCTGAGCGAAGCGCAGATCGACGACCTGCTCGCCGCGATCGAATGCCCTACCCAGGTGATCTACGCCACGCCGGCGCAGTCGTACTATCCCGAACCCCTCCGCAGCGAGCGCATCAAGCTGTTGCGCAACGGATGCCTGGCGGTGTTCCCCGGCACCCATCACCTGCATATGGAACACCCGCAGGTAGTCGGTGACGTGGTCCGCCGGTTCCTGGCCGGCTGACGCGCACACCCGGTAATCGCATGCGGCACCTGTATCCGCGGGTCGGGCAATCGCAATCAATACGTGTGTCCGCACGGACAGGGCAATCGCATGCAGCCCCCGTTTCCGCATGCGTTGGCCAATCGCATGCAACAACGCGTCCGCACGCGTCGGGCAATCGGATGCAGCACGGCGTCCGCACGCATGCGGTGATGCTGCCCGGGTTGGGTCGGTTCCCGAACGAGCGCCGACCTCAACTGCGATCTCATTGACGCACGGACCGGTGATCACGCGGCTGTGCAGCGGCAAGCGCCGCTGCAGCCAGCGCACCGCAGCCCCACCGGGGCCTGCGACAACCTGACGCACTCAACTTCCACGCAATTGGACCGATACCGATAAAGCAGGACGATGTCTTTGGCCTGCGCCGTCGCTTGCTCCGCCGTCGCGAAGCCGCGCACCACCCCAAGGCTTCAGGGAACGTCGTCGCAATGCCGTGTTGGCTGTGCCATCGCCCACAAGGACCGGGCCATGCCGGCGGTGCCCCGCACCGTCGCCGCGATTGCCGTGCCTGTCATCGCCTGCCGTCCGCCCCGCCGCTCACCTCTTTCGCAGCGCCCACCGCAACCACGGTGTCCGGCGCGCCTTTCGCCTGTCCGCCTCCGCGCGCGTCGGGCCATCCCGCCTGCTTCTGATCCTGGAGTTGCCATGTCTGCCCATCCGCTCGCCCCGTCCCGCCCGCCCGACCGCACTCATCCGCTCCACCCGTCCGCACTGACGGGCAGAACCAACACCCTCTACCTGCTGTCGGTCGCGGCACTTGTTGCCGCCGCGCTCGGCACCGCGCTCTGGCAGCGGCACTGGTGGCTGCTGCTCACGCTGGCCCTGGTCGCCACGTTGCTGTTCGTGCTGGCCGCGCGCGTACGTCGGCAGGCGCACCTCGTCCTACGCGACACACAGCAGTCCCACGCCACCGCGCTCGCGCTGGCCAGCGACCGTGAACGCGACGACGCCGGGCACCAGCACGATGCGCAGATCCGCCAGGCCTTGGATGTTTCGCGAACCGCGATGATGATCGCCGACAACGACCACGTGATCCGCTACGTCAACCACGCGGTCATCCGCCTGCTGCGCAACCAGCAGGACAGCCTGCGCGAAGCGTTCCCGGATTTCGATGTCGACGGCTTGGTCGGCAGCAGCATCCACCGCTTCCATGTCAATCCGGATCGCATCCGCGCCATCCTCAACACGCTGCAGCAGGTTCACCACGGCCGTATCCGCATCGGCCCGGTGCATTTCGCGCAGGTGGTGACGCCCGTATTCGACGCACAGGGCAGGCGCCTGGGCTTTGCGGTGGAGTGGCATGACCGCACCCAGGAACTGCAGCTGGAGAACGCCGTGGCCGACATYGTCGCCGCCGCCGCCAAGGGCGACCTTGATCGCCGGCTACCCGTCGGTAATGCCGGCACCAGCTTCCTCGATGGGCTGACCGGCGGCATCAATCAGTTGCTGGAAAGCGTCGGCGGCACCGTGGGCGAGATCCGCCGGGTGCTGTCCGCACTCGCCCGCGGCGACCTGGACCAACGCATGCAGGGCGACTTCGACGGCGCCTTCGCCGCCATGCAGCGCGATGCCAACGCCACCGCTTCGCAGCTGACCGCCATGGTCGAGCGCATCAAGCAGTGCACCGGCTCGATTTCGCTGGCGGCCAGCGAAATCGCCACCGGCAACAACGATCTGTCCGAGCGCACCGAGCGCCAGGCGGCACATCTGGAGGAGACGGCCGCGTCGATGGAAGAGCTCACCTCCACCGTGCGCCAGAACGCCGAGCACGCGCGCCAGGCCAGCGCGCTTGCCCAGGGCGCGCAGGATGTCGCCGGCCGCGGCAGCCAAGTGGTGGGCCGCGTGGTCACGACCATGGAGGCCATCCAGGTGGCCTCCAGGCGCATCGGTGACATCACCGGGGTAATCGACGGCATCGCCTTCCAGACCAACATCCTCGCGCTGAACGCGGCGGTCGAAGCCGCGCGTGCCGGCGACCAGGGCCGTGGTTTCGCCGTGGTGGCCAGCGAAGTACGTACGCTGGCCCATCGCTCCGCCGACGCCGCCAAGGAGATCAAGGGCCTGATCGAGGACTCCGTGCTGCAGGTCGCCGACGGCGCCCGTCTGGTGCAGGATGCCGGCAGGACCATGGCCGAGATCGTCGGCAGCGTGGCCGGGGTCAGCGGCATCATGGCCGAGATCTCCTCGGCCTCCCAGGAACAGGCCAGCGGCATCGACCAGGTCAACCAGACCGTTGCGCAGATGGACGACGCCACCCAACAGAACGCCGCCTTGGTGGAAGAAGCCAGCGCGGCCGCGCGCCTGCTCGAGGAGCAGGCGGCCGAGTTGACCGAAGCGGTGGCGGTGTTCCGGCATGGGCAGCGCGTGCAGCCACCGAGGACGTTGGCGCGTGAAGCGGAGGCCATGGAGGTCTGAGCCAGCGTTCGACAGCGACCCGCGCCATGCACCGATGATGCGGCGAGCGCAGCAGCGAGAAGGACAAACGGCGCCTGCGAGGGCGCCGTTTTTATTTATCGGGCTGCGCAGCAGGGTTGCATCATGCTGGACCGCCGGTGCGGTGCCCTCGCCGACAATGGCCTGGCAAGGATGGGCATGGCCCTGTGTACGGCGCCTCCGCATCACAGGGCCATGCGTCGATGCGGCCGCAGCATGAAACGTGGTCGATGGGGAAACGACCGTGCCGGGACACGTATGTGCATTCCCCGCAGCCGGGTAGTGCCGAGCCATGCTCGGCACCGCGCCGGTCGAGATCATGCACACGTGTTGGAAAGCAGCCGAGCATGGCTCGGCTCTACCGGGAC
>NZ_JBFULO010000321.1:0-4614 GCF_054049855.1 Stenotrophomonas sp. P5_B8
GCACCGAGGTACTCGGTGGTGGCAAAGCCCTGGTTGAACTTGGCCGCGGCGATCACCTTGTCCAGCAGTGCCTGCGGCATCGCGGTGCCGTTCTGGTAGTGCTTGGCGTAGTTCTTCAGGATGGCCGGGTTGTCCGACCACATTTCATTGACCTGCGAGGGGAACTCGACGAAGTCGCGCGGCACGGCCGTGCCGGAGAAGTACGGGTACTTCACGTTGGAGAACATGCCGTGCAGGGCGTGGCCGAACTCGTGGAAGGTGGTGGTCACTTCATCCCAGGTCAGCAGCGAGGGCTGGCCGGCCGGCGGCTTGGGGATGTTGAGGTGGTTGGCCACCACCGGCTTGAAGCCGGTCAACTCGGACTGGGACACATAGGAGTTCATCCAGGCGCCGCCGCGCTTGGAGGCGCGTGCATACGGGTCGAAGATGAAGATCGCCAGCTGGCTGCCGTCGGCATCGAACACGTCATAGACGGTGACGTCGTCGTGGTAGACCGGCAGGTCGGTGCGCTGCTTGAAGGTCAGGCCGTATTCCTGGTTGGCGGCGAAGAACACGCCGTTTTCCAGTACGTTCTTCAGTTCGAAGTACGGCTTGAGCTGGGACTCGTCGAAGTTGTACTTGGCCTGGCGCACCTTCTCGCTGTAGAAGGCCCAGTCCCACGCTTCGAGCTGGAAGGTCGGCTTGCCGGCGGCCTTCTGTTCCTTGTCGATCATGGCCTGCAGGTCGGCGGCTTCGCGCTTGGCGTTGGCCACCGCAGCCGGGGCGAGCTGGCCGAGCATGGCATTGACCGCTTCGGGGGTCTTGGCGGTCTGGTTGGTCAGGTTGTACGCGGCGAAGTTGGCAAAGCCCATCAGCTTGGCCTTGTCGGCGCGCAGCTGCATGATGCGCGAGACCAGCGCGGTGTTGTCGAACTCACCGCCGCGGCTGCCGCGGGTGACGGACGCTTCGTAGATCTTCTGGCGCAGCTCGCGGTTGCGCAGGTTGGTCAACGGCGGCTGGCCGGTGGTGTTGAGCAGGGCGATGACGTACTTGCCATCCAGCTTGCGGGCCTTGGCGGCTTCGGCGGCGGCAGCGATCTGCTCGGCGGACAGGCCGTCGAGCTGCTTGACGTCGTCCACCACAACGGCCGAGGCATTCACTTCGTTCTGCACGTTCTGGCTGAACTTCGTGCCCAGGTTGGCCAGCTCGGCGTTCATCGCCTTGAGCTTGGTCTTGTCGGCATCATTGAGCTTGGCGCCGGCGCGGACGTAGCTGTCGTAGTACTTCTCGACCAGGCGCACGCCTTCGGCGTCGAGGCCGAGCTGGGTGCGGGTGTCGTACAGGGCCTGGATGCGGGCGAACAGCTTGCCGTTGAGGGCGATGGCGTCGCTGTGGGCGGCGAACTTGGCCGAGTAGTCGGCCTGCAGCTTCTTGCGGGCGTCGTTGGTGTCGGCGCCGACCAGGCTGAAGAAGACGGTGGTGGCGCGGTCGAGGGTGTCACCGCTCTTTTCCAGGGCAATGAGGGTGTTGTCGAAGGTCGGCTTGGCCTTGTTGTTGGCGATTGCCTCCACTTCCTTCAGCTGCTGGGCCATGCCGGCGTCGAAGGCGGGCGCGAAGTCGCTGTCCTTGATCTTGTCGAACTGCGGGTAGTGCAGGGGCAGGGGGCTGTCGGCGAAGAACGGGTTGGCCTGCTGGGCGTTGGCGGCCACGGGGGCGGCGGCGACGGCGGAATAGGCGGGCAGGGCAAGGCCGAGGGTCACGGCGACGGCAAGGGCAAGGCGGGTGGTCAAGGGGAATTCTCCGGTCAGACAAGTGCACGAGGTTACCCCGGCGCGATGGCGTGGGGCTTGTGTCGAAAGGCATGGGATTGCGGGTTGGAGCAGGCGTCGAATCGCTTGACGTCCGATTGCTGTGTTGGAACCGCAGGTGCCGCCCGCTGGCCTCCTCCGCATGAACCCGAATCGGTAGAGCCACCCCATGGGTGGCTGCTCTCGGCAGCAGCCCCACACCCCCACGGCGCTAAGATGATCCCCTTCCACCGGAGCCTTTCCCATGACCAGCGCATTCGATTTMTCGTTCGTGGACCTCACCGGCCAGCCACAGCCGCTGGAGCAGTACCGGGGCAAGGTGCTGCTGGTGGTCAACGTGGCCAGCAAGTGCGGCTTCACCCCGCAGTACGAGGGGCTGGAGGCGTTGTGTCGGGAGTACGCGGCACGCGGGCTGGTGGTGATCGGGTTCCCGTGCGATCAGTTCGGGCACCAGGAGCCGGGCAACGCCGACGAGATCCGCAATTTCTGCTCGTTGACCTACGCGGTCGATTTCCCGCTGTCGGACAAGGTGGACGTCAACGGCGAGGGCGCGCATCCGCTGTGGCAGTGGCTCAAGGCGGAGAAGTCCGGGCTGCTGGGCACGCGCGGGATCAAGTGGAACTTCAGCAAGTTCCTGGTCGGGCGCGATGGGCAGGTGCTGGAACGCTATGCGCCGACCGACAAGCCGGAATCGCTGCGCGGGGATATCGAGGCGGCGCTGGGGTGATGCGGGCACTCGCCCCCGCCTGATCGCGGCAAGGTAGTGCCGGCCGCTGGCCGGCTCCTCGCACACGACGATCGTGGAAGGCTTCAGCCACGCATGGCGTGGCTCTACCGGGTGGCGAGTGGATGCGTGGAAGGCCCCAGCCACGCGGGGCGTGGCTCTACCGGGTGGCGAATGGGTGCGTGGAAGGCTTCAGCCACGCGTGGCGTGGCTCTACCTTCGGTGCGCCATTCGCGCTTACTTCTCGACGAACGCGCGCTCGAAGACGTAGTGGCCCGGGGTGCCGATGCGCGGGGAGGTCTGGAAGCCGCGGCTGTCCAGCACGGTGCGCAGGTCGGCCAGCATCTGCGGGCTGCCGCAGATCATGGCGCGGTCGTTTCCCGGATCCAGCGGCGGCAGGCCGAGGGTCTTCTGCATTTCACCGCTTTCCATCAACGAGGTCAGGCGACCCTGGTTGGGGAACGCCTCACGGGTGACGGCCGGGTAGTACAGCAGCTTGTCGCCGATCATCTCGCCGAGGAATTCGTGCTCGCGCAGTTCCTTCTCGAACAGGTCGCGGTAAGCCAGGTCCTTTTCGTAACGCACGCCGTGGGTGAGGATCACCTTGTCGAAGCGCTCGTAGGTTTCCGGGTCCTTGATCACCGACAGCCACGGCGCCAGGCCGGTGCCGGTGCCCAGCAGGTACAGGTGCTTGCCCGGGTGCAGGTCGCTGATCAGCAGGGTGCCGGTGGGCTTCTTGCCGACCAGGACCTTGTCGCCCGGCTTGATGTGCTGCAGGCGCGAGGTCAGCGGGCCGTCCTGGACCTTGATGCTGAAGAACTCCAGGTTCTCTTCCCAGTTGGCGCTGGCGATGGAATACGCGCGCAGCAACGGGCGTGCCTCGGTTTCCAGGCCGATCATCACGAACTGGCCGTTCTCGAAGCGGAAGCCGCTGTCGCGGGTCGTGGTGAAGCTGAAGTAGGCGTCGGTCCAGTGGCGGACCTCAAGCACCGTTTCGGCGCCGAAAGCGGAAGACATGGGGGTGGGGGTCTGATCTGTTTTGTCCCGTCCAGTTTATCTCAAATGAGATAAATTCTCATTGACTGGCCGGAAAGGCTTGTGGAGTGGGGGTTTCAACGGTACCCGGCCGCTTGCAGCTCGAACAATTCGGCGTAACGGCCCCCCTGGGTCATCAGTTCGGCATGGGTACCGCTGGCCTCGATCCGGCCGCCGGCCAGCACCAGAATGCGGTCGGCCATGCGTACCGAGGAGAAGCGGTGCGAGATCAGTACGGCGGTGCGCTGGTCGGACAGTTCCTTGAAGCGCTGGAACACCTCGAATTCGCTGCGCGCGTCCAGTGCGGCGGTTGGCTCATCGAGGATCATGACCTGTGCATCGCGCATGTAGGCGCGGGCGATGGCGATCTTCTGCCATTGCCCGCCGGACAGGTCCACGCCCTGCTTGAAGCGTCGGCCGATCAGCTGGTCGTAGCCGTTTGGCAGCGCGTTGATCACCTCATCGGCCATGCCGCGGCGGGCGGCGTCGCGGATGCGCGCATCGTCGGTCATTGCTTCGACCAGGCCGACGCCGATGTTCTCGCCCGCGCTCAGGTTGTAGCGCACGAAGTCCTGGAAGATCACGCCCATGTTGGCGCGCAGGTCATCCAGATCGTAGTCGCGCAGGTCGCGCCCGTCGAGCAGGATGCGGCCTTCGTCCGGGTCGTACAGGCGCGCCAGCAGCTTCACCAGCGTGGTCTTGCCGGCGCCGTTCTCGCCGACCAGCGCCAGCACTTCGCCGGCGTGCAGTTCGAAATCCAGGTGGCGCACCGCCCAGTTTTCCGCATCGGGGTAACGGAAGCCGACGTTCTCGAACACGAAGCCGTCGGTGATCGGCTGCGGGATCGCCACCGCATCGGTGCGCGAGTGGATCTCCGGCTGGATCTGGAAGAACGAGAACAGATCGTCCAGGTACAGCGCCTGCCCGGCCACCTGCGAGAA
Organism: Stenotrophomonas sp. P5_B8; assembly: GCF_054049855.1. Lineage (NCBI taxonomy): Bacteria > Pseudomonadati > Pseudomonadota > Gammaproteobacteria > Lysobacterales > Lysobacteraceae > Stenotrophomonas > Stenotrophomonas sp. P5_B8. The sequence continues at coordinate 4,488 of NZ_JBFULO010000321.1, forward strand.
GCCGATCAGCAGCCCTTCCAGCAACTGGCGCAGGCGCAGGAAGCTGCCGGCCAGGAAGGTCAGGTCGCCGATCGAAAAATCGCCGCGCACGGTGCGCCACGCGATGTAGGCATACGCGGTGTAATAG
>NZ_JBFULO010000322.1:0-4610 GCF_054049855.1 Stenotrophomonas sp. P5_B8
GAGGTCCACTGACGCATCTCATGCTGGGCGCCCTTTACACACCGGGACGCATCGCAGGAGATCAATCCATCGCCTGCAGCAGTTGATTGCTGTTGTTTCGAGGAGTGTTTACCGCTCGGCTGACACGGTATGCCTCCATAGCAGGCGACTCGCTGGCCAGCAGCATCGCCATGGCGTCATCGGGTGATGCGGTGATCCACTCGCTGGCTTGGCTGGGATCCAACCACACCGGCATGCGGTCATGGATATCTGCAGACACGCCGCTGCTGTCGCCGGTGATCACGGTGAAGGTGCCGAGGTTGTCGGGGTTGAGCAGGGGGCTGCTGTCCTCCCACAGGCCGGCGGCCCACAGCGGCGTCGCCGCGTGGATGAACCACGGACCCTTCTTCCCGTCCTCGGCGTTGACCGACCACTCGTAGTACCCGGCCATGGGGATCAGGCACCGATGCCTCTTGAAGGCCGAGCGAAACGCTGGCTTGGTGGCCACTGTCTCGATGCGGGCATTGATGGTCGAGCCCTGCAGCTTCTTGGCCTTGGCCCAGAAGGGAAGTAGGACCCAAGCCAGGAGCTGCAGCTGCAGTCCATCGCCGCGGTCCAGTACCACCGCCGCGCGCTGTGTCGGCGCCAAGTTGTAGCTGGCGGGCATCGACAGTAGATCGCCCGCCAGCTGGGGGAAGCCCAGGCTGGCGGCATCTCGGATCGGGGTCTGGACGAATCGGCCGCACATAAGCAGAGCCTCTAGGCCTTGTCCGCTGGCAGTTCGGGCCGTGCGGCCGCGGCGGTGCTATCGGTGCTGGCCTCACCGTAGTTGCCTACTGGGAACCGTGCCACGAAGTCAGCAAATCTGGCCCCAGAAATAGCCTGCCGGCTGTCGCCTTTCGGGCAGATGAGTGCAGCTCCGCCACCAGAGATGTTGATAAGCGCTGGGGCTTCGGTGGCCCAAAACACGTGGTGACATGCGAGACACTCAGCGCGGACAGATTCGATAGCCGAGCAGCTCGTTTGGGTCGCCTGACTGGGATTGCCGACCACCTCGTATAGGTAGAACAGGCCGGTRTTTGGCATCGGTGAGCCTTGAATAGAGGGGGCGAACGATTCGCCGCTAGCCAAGGCACGAGCGTACGGCGGGGAATGCTATGAGGGCGCATTTACGACGGAAGATCTTCGCGCCGTCCTGATCGGGATAGGAAGCGCTGCAAGAAGCTGGTTTGTATACGACTTGCGGCGTGGCGTGGCKGCCGGCGCTAAGGAATAGCTTGGATTTGCTAGGATTCAGTGCCCCAACACTGCTAGAGCCAAACAAAGAATGCAGCTCGATATCTCCATCACGGACTCGCCTAGCGCAGAGTCGCTGGATCTGATTGCCAGCGGGTTGGACCGTTTCAATTTAGATGCCGCCGGTTACGCCGACCGGCGCGAGCTGGCGGTTCTGGCCACCGATCCGGAAACTGGCAAAGTGCTAGGTGGTTTGACTGGCCGGACATCATTGGGGATGTTGTTCGTTGACCTGTTCTACCTCCCCGCGGAACTGCGTGGCCATGACCTTGGCTCGCGCATTCTCGCTGCTGCGGAGGACGAAGCCAGGCGGCGGGGGTGCTGTTCCGGCCTTTTGTACACGATCAGCTTCCAAGCGCCGGATTTCTACGTGAAGCAGGGTTGGCGGGTGTTCGGCGAGATACCGTGCCAACCTGCTGGGACGCGTCGAGTGTTTCTCAGCAAGGACTTGCTGGCGGCCTAGGGCCGGAGGCCCCGTCGAGGTTGCGCTTCCATGCACACACTCGGCGCGCGCCCCCCAACCTCCGGCGCCGGGTCAGCGCGCCCCCGGATCCCGGGCCATTGTCCGCTCAGCCCAGGGAGCCTGGGCCAGCAGCGCGCTGAGACCTTCGCAGGGCGATTACAGCCAGTCGCGGAATCTGAGATCCCGGCCCGTATCCTGCGCGCCATGCTCCCTCCCTGCGACTACACCGAATTCATGATCGCGCCACGGCCACAAGGCTGGGTGCAGCACGGTGCCCACCGGAGCCTGTGGTGGGGGAGCCGTCAGATCGCCAGCGTGCAGCCATGCTCCGATGGCATCCGCGTGACCTTGGCCTGCAGGAAACTCTGGCAGGACAAGCAGGTCCGGGCGGCCAGCATCGACCAGGGCAAGCGGTACGCCGAGCGGTGGTGCGCGGCCCGGATTTTGGCGGGGTGCCGCTGCGACAGGCCGTGCAGCAGCTGACGGCCAAGCCGGAAGAAAGCGCGCAGCCGAAGCGCTCGGCCGCTCAGTTGCAGCAGGAACGACGGCTGCGTGAAGCGCTGAAGCTGGGCTCATGGCCGGCCGCGCCAGAGCTCAAGGCCTATGGCGCACCGCCTCGGTGATCTGCTCCTGATGATCCCTAGGCCCTGATGGACTGATGGAGGGCCGCTTGATACATCGGCTATGGCACGTCGCCCGCAAGCGGGGTGGGGGCAGGCGGCGTTGGGTGAAGGGGTCGTGAGAGGGGCGACGAAAAGGAACAGGCAAGATAGGCCCGTTTAGGGCATGTTGCGGTTTCAGAAGGTTTCGTTAGCTATCGGGGAGTGATCGCAATGAAAGGTTCGGATCGTGGTTGTCTTGCTTGGGTAGCGGGGCTGGCGCTGACAGTGTGGGGCGTCCCTACGGCTCTAGCGCAGAACGGGGCCACAACAGTGGAGTGCCACTCTGTTGGCTACCAGTACAGCGAATGCCGTGCACCGTTGCGCGCGCCGCAGCTGATCCATCAGATCTCAGGCAGCTCCTGTATCTTGAATCGAACCTGGGGTTTCAACCCGAGGACCCACCGCATCTGGGTGGACGAAGGTTGCTCCGGAGTGTTCGCCGACGTGGGTGGCTACCACCACGGCCGCGACGGCACCTATGACAAGGGAAGCCGCCGTTACGACGACCGCGGCAGGGATGCCGGGCTCCTGACTTTGGGTTCGGTGCTAGGAGCAGTGCTTGCGTCGTCGGCCCAGAGCGAGCATCACTCCAACTACCGATCAGACACACACAGCTACGCGCACGGTGGGTACGACGGCTGTCACGGTGAGGGATGTCTGGTGGCCCCCCTCAAGGACCGCGGCGCGGATGGCATCGACACCCGGGCTTCGTTCGACAAACAGGGCAACCCGAACTTTGACACCCAAGGCAACTGGATCGGGTGCCACGGAACCGGCTGCGATGTAGATCCTCCATCCGATCAATCCAACTGAACCGGAGTCCTCGACATGCGCAGCGCTCTTCTTTTCGTCTTTGCCCTTGTCCTGGCTTTCCCCGCGTTGGCTCAGGTCGACAACACGGGGTCCATCAACCAAAGCACGCAGAGCGAGTCCACAAGCTCCACGATCACTACCAGCTCGGGGATGGATTCGGGCGCTCAGACCGACATCTCTGATGAAAGTTCGCCGGAGATGAAGGCCTGGATCAAAAGCAACGAGACCAAGTCGTCTGACAACAAGGGCTTCGGGGTGGGCTTCGGCCCGGACAACGATGACAACGCCGACGATCAGCCGCGCTGGTCCAAGCATCGACCCTCTCGCCCCAAGCCCGAACAGATGGACGGCACGTACCGCATCAATGCGGCCAACGGGCCCTTCCTCTGCACGGTGCGCCTGACCGCCAGTCCTTACTTCGGCGGCTATTTCGCCAGCACCTCTACGGGTTGTCCTGACCTCTGGAAGGTCAGCCGCTGGGATATGCAAGGCCCGACGATTGTCCTTACCAACTCCTCTGGAGATATCTACGCTGCCCTGTGGCCAAGGGATCGCGACGTCTGGGTCGGGAGTGTTTCGGCGACAGGCGACCGAATTTCGCTGAGCCGTTGATAGAGCGTCGGCCGGTGGCTAAAGATGGGCTTTGCCATCGGTCCATGAAGGAAGACGGTGTTGCTGGCCGCCTGGCGCGCCGAGGCAGTGAGCTTGCTAGGCTACTGAAGTCCGTGGTGTTGGCTGCCTGAAGCGGCGCCGGTGGCACAGCTTCGGCACACCGGGCGCCGTTTGCCTTGCCGCATATGAGATGCCCCTCCCTGTGACTGACCCCAAACTGACCCCACGCGTCCGCTAAGTGACTGATTTCACAAGATCGCAATTGATCGCGGGGGATCGGCTTAGTCGTTGTTTTTGTTGATCTTCCGCGACCTTGACATGGTAAGGCTCACCTTGGATGACGCGACAGGCGCGCTCCTATCGCCATGCTGATACCCCTAGGATCTAAACCGACCATATGTACGTCTATCCCCGGGGCGGAAAGCTCTAACACTGCGTCCCGGAACTCGGCCGATATGCGACTGCCAAGAAGGATTCTCCGGAGCTGYCCTGGCAGTTCGATGTACTCACGGTCCGAAATGAACCTCCACTCTGACTCGTATCGCCAGTGTGTTGACTTACAGGTCAGGGCATCAATTGTGTTTGGAAGACCTAGCAGGCCGAAGTTGAGCTTCGGAAGGGCGTCAACGTAGGCTACCTGGTGCAGCTCGGGCTCGGCCGGATCGATTTCAAATTCGAAGGCCAAGCCTTGAGAGCTATCAGCGTAATGTGCCCACATCCGGACGTCTTGCCACTCCGCCGAAAGGCTGCAGACCCTCGACGGACCGTCTAGCGGACTCTTTGCC
>NZ_JBFULO010000323.1:0-4604 GCF_054049855.1 Stenotrophomonas sp. P5_B8
GGGTTCGGGGGTGCCGTCGCGCAGGTCCAGCACCACGAAGTCATTACCGGCACCGTGCATCTTGCTGAAGCGCAGTGCCGTGGACGCGGCCTTATTCATTCCCGTCTTCGGACTTCAGCGGTGCATCGACCGGATCGGGCACCACCGGCGGCGTGTTGCTGTCATCGGCCGGGGGCGTGGTTTCATCAGTGGCCGGCTCGGCMACTTCTTCCACCGGCACCGGCTTCTGCGGCAGCACCAGCGGGCCCTTGTTGCCGCAGGCGGCAAGGAGAAGCAGCGAGGCCGCTGCCAACGGAATCAGGATTCGGTTGCGATGGGGGATGCTCATGCCCCGAGTATAGCCGCGCCCTCTTTGGCCGAGGGTATCGATTCGATGAACGTGGCCAGGCGGGGTGTCGGCCGATGTCCGGCTACGATGCGTGCCCTGACGGGGTCCTGGGTTGCCGGCCAGCGGCCAGCACTACCGGTCGGTGGGGGGTAGCGGTCGGCTCCAGAGCCAGATTGCCACCACGGTCATGCTGCCGATGGACAGCCATTTCACCCAGGCGATCGGCACGCACCACAGCATGATGCCCGCGCACGCGGTCATGGTCAGGGTGGCCATCCATTTGGCGTAGCGGCTGACCGCACCATGGGCCTGCCAGTTGACGATGGCCGGGCCGAAGCGTGGGTGCTGCAACAGCCAGGTGTGCAGGCGCTCGGAGCCGCGCGAGGCGGCCCAGGCCGAGATCAGGATGAAGACCGTGGTGGGCAACCCCGGCACGAAGATGCCGACGATGCCGGTGCCCAGACTGGCATAGGCCAGCAACCACCACGCCCAGCGGAACCGCACCACCGGCCGCGGGGCCGGTGCATCGGGAACATCGGGGCGCTCAGGCAGGGTCATGCATGCAGCATAGCGAGGCCGGACGGCAACGGCGATGGTCCGCGCCATACGCGCCGCCGACGACGCGGGGCCGTCGGCGGACCGGGTTGCCGGCCAGCCGCCGGGCTTACCGGGTTTGGGTCACCCCGAGCTGGTCGAGCACGAACGCATACGATTCGGCCAGCTCGTGGTAACGCTGGAAACGCCCGGACTTGCCGCCGTGGCCGGCCTCCATGTTCGTGCGGAACACGATCGGATGGGTACCGGTGTTGTCATCGCGCAGCTTGGCCACCCACTTGGCCGGCTCCCAGTACTGCACCTGCGAATCCCACAGGCCGGTGCCGACGAACAGCGCCGGATAGGCCTGCTTCCTGACGTTGTCGTAGGGCGAATAGGTGAGCATGTAGTCGTAGTACTCGCGCTGCTCCGGGTTGCCCCACTCGTCGTATTCGTTGGTGGTCAGCGGGATGCTGGCATCGAGCATGGTGGTGACCACGTCCACGAACGGCACCTGCGCGACCATCACCCGGTAATCCTGCGGGGCCTGGTTGGCCACCGCGCCCATCAGCAGGCCGCCGGCGCTGCCGCCGGAGGCCGCCACGCGGTCCTTGGACGCATAGCCCAGGCGGACCAGTTCGCGGGTGACATCGACGAAGTCGTTGAAGGTGTTCTGCTTCTTGAGCAGCTTGCCCTCCTCGTACCACGCGCGGCCCATTTCCTCGCCACCGCGGATATGCGCGATGGCGTAGACCACGCCGCGGTCGAGCAGGCTGACCACGCTCTGGTTGAAACCGGGGTCCATCGACATGCCGTAGCTGCCATAGGCGTACTGGTACAGCGCGGCGCTGCCGTCCTTCTTGAACCCGTTGCGATACACCAGCGACACCGGCACCTTGACGCCATCACGCGCGGTCACCCAGACCCGCTCGGTGGTGTACTGCGACGGGTCGTAGCCGATCACCGGCTGCTGCTTGAGCTGGCGACGCTCGCCGGTGACGGTGTTGAGTTCGAAGGTGGTGGTCGGGGTGGTGAGCGAGTTGTAGGCGTAGCGCAGCCACGGGCTGTCCGGCTCGGGATTGGCGGCCAGGCCCATCGAGTAGGCCGGTTCGTCGGCCTTGACGTAGTCCTGGCGACCGTCCGGGTACAGCAGGCGGATCCGCTCCAGGCCATTGGAGCGCTCGGCGATCGCGCTGAAGCCGTCGAACAGCTCGAAGCCTTCGACCAGCACCGCATCATCGTGCGCGACCCAGTCGGTCCACTGCTTGCGCGAGGTGGCATTGCTCGGCGCGGTCACGATCTTGAAGTTCTTCGCATCGGCATCGTTGGTACGGATCACCCAGCGACCGTTGAAGTGGTCGGCATCGTATTCGACGTCGCGCGCACGCGCGGCCAACAGCGTGAATGCCTGTGGATCGGCGGCCGGTGCGTAGCGTGTTTCCGAGCTGACCGTGCTGTGCAGTTCGATGGTGAGGTACTTATCGTCGCGGGTGCGGCCCACGCCCATGTAGAAGCTGTCGTCCTTCTCTTCGTAGACCAACACGTCGCTGCTGGTCGGCGTGCCCAGCACGTGCTTCTTCACCCGTACGGTGAGCAGGGTTTCCGGGTCGTTCTCGACGTAGAACAGGGTGCGGTTGTCATCGGCCCAGACCACGTTCGGGGAGACGTTCTCGATGCGGTCCGGCAGCACCTGGCCGGTGCGCAGGTCCTTGAAGCGGATCACGTACTGGCGGCGGCCGACGTCGTCTTCGGCCCAGGCCAGCAGCTGGTTGTCCTGGCTGACATCGGCATCGCCGACATCGAAGTAGTTCTTGCCCTCGGCCATCACGTTGATGTCCAGCAGGATCTCTTCCGGCGCGTCCATGCTGCCCTTGCGCCGCGCCTGGATCGGGTAGTCCTTGCCGGTTTCGAAGCGGGTGTAATACCAGTAGCCGCGATCACGCGCGGGCACGCTGGCATCGTCCTGCTTGATGCGCGCGACGATCTCTTTGTAAAGCGTGTCTTCGAGCGGCTTGAGCGGCGCCATCACCTGGTCGGTGTACGCATTTTCCGCATTCAGGTAGGCCAGCATCTTCGGCGCTTCGCGCTTGTCGTCGCGCAGCCAGTAATAGTCGTCGTTGCGGGTGGCCCCGAACGGCGCCTTGACCGTGTGCGGATGCTTCTCGGCGTCGGGTGGGGTCAGCGCGGGGGCGGCATGCACGGTGGAGGTCATCAGGCTGGCAACCAATAAGCAAAGGGCGGGTTTCACGAGATAAGGCTCCTGGCGGGGGAATGCAATGGCGTCCGTGTTCGCCCAGTCTGGGCGGCCGGTGGGGCAGCGGCAAGCAGGGCGGTCGCCACTGCCCCTAGAATGCGCCAGATGAGCACCTCCACGATCACGGCCGGCTACAGCCGCCGCAGCCAGGAAATCGAGCCCTTCCATGTGATGTCGCTGCTGGCCCGCGCGCAGGCGCTGGAACAGGCCGGCCACGATGTCATCCACCTGGAGATCGGCGAGCCGGACTTCACCACGGCCGCGCCGATCGTCCAGGCCGGCCAGGCCGCGCTGGCCGCCGGCCACACCCGCTACACCGCCGCGCGCGGCCTGCCGGCCCTGCGCCAGGCCATCGCCGGCTTCTACCACGACCGCTACCAGGTGCGGATCGACCCGGAGCRCATCCTGGTCACCCCCGGTGGCTCGGGCGCGCTGCTGCTGGCCAGCAGCCTGCTGGTGGACCCGGGCAGGCACTGGCTGCTGGCCGATCCAGGCTATCCCTGCAACCGGCACTTCCTGCGCCTGGTGGAAGGCGCGGCGCAGCTGGTGCCGGTGGGTCCGAAGACGGCTTACCAGCTGACCCCGGAACTGGTCGAGCACCACTGGAACGCCGACAGCGTCGGCGCGCTGGTGGCCTCGCCGGCCAACCCGACCGGGACGCTGTTGTCGGCGCAGCAGCTGGGCGGGCTGTCGCAGGCGTTGAAGGCCCGCGGCGGGCACCTGGTGGTGGACGAGATCTACCACGGCCTGACGTACGGGATGGACGCGGCGAGCGTGCTGCAGGTGGACGACGAGGCGTTCGTGCTCAACAGTTTTTCCAAGTACTACGGGATGACGGGCTGGCGCCTGGGTTGGCTGGTGGCACCACCGCAGGCGGTGCCGGACCTGGAGAAGCTGGCGCAGAATCTGTACATCAGTGCGTCAAGCATTGCCCAGCACGCGGCGCTGGCCTGTTTCGCGCCGGAGACGATCGCGATTTTCGAGCAACGCCGCGCGGCCTTCCGCGAGCGTCGCGATTACCTGCTGCCGGCACTGCGCGCGCTTGGCTTCCGTATCGAGGTGGAGCCGGAAGGGGCGTTTTACCTGTACTGCGACGTGAGCGCGTTCACCGATGACGCGCAGGCGTTCTGCACGCACTTCCTGGAAACCCAGCACGTGGCGTTTACCCCGGGCCTGGATTTCGGGCACTACCGCGCCAACGAGCACGTGCGGTTGGCCTACACGCAGGAGGTGCCGCGGTTGGAAGAGGCGGTGGCGCGTATCCGGCGTGGGTTGGAGACGTGGGTGCGGTGATGCGGTGGTGTTTTAGAAGCTTTAAAAGCTGCAAAAGCTGAAAAAGCTGAAAAAGCTGAAAAGGCTGAAAAGGCTGAAAAGGCGCAAAAGCCGCAAAGGCGGCGAACGGTCGAGCTGGGCGGGGATGTGTGGATTCGCGGGACACGCCGTAAATCCATCCGTGGAGGCTCGCGTACGCCATCCATGGCGTACGAC
>NZ_JBFULO010000324.1:0-4601 GCF_054049855.1 Stenotrophomonas sp. P5_B8
GTGGTGCGTTCTGGTCCGGAGTGAAGGACAGCAGCGGCATTCCCGACGCGACCATGAGCGATGGCACCCCCAACGGCTATGCGCTGCTGTCGGTCAAGCCCGGCGGCGACTACAGCCTGCGCTACTACGTGGCGCGCGCGCCGGAGGATTACCAGATCGCCCTCCACGCCCCCAAAGTGCTGCGCAAGGACGCCTACCCGGCATGGGGCGTGTACGCCAATGTGTTCATGGGCCAGGCCGATACGCGGGTGGAATACCGCGTGGACAATGGCGGCTGGCAGGGCATGAAGCGGGTGGAACAGCCGGACCCGCGCCTGCTGGTGGAGAACATGGCCGACGACCAGGCCGAGACGCTGCGCGGTTTCGATCGTTCGCCCGAAGCCACGCCATCGCCGCATCTGTGGCGCGGCGCGCTGCCGACCAATCTTGCTGCCGGCGAGCACAAGGTTGAAGTGCGCGCGGTGCATGCCGATGGCCCCACGTCCACGGCCAGCACCACCTATCGCCTGCAGGTGGCCAAGCCTTGATGGCGCTCGCGCATACGCTCCGGTACGGCAACGTCCGCTTTGCAAACCGGGGCCGATCGCCGAAAATCGTGCAGAGTTGTTCGATCCCAGCCAAGGCCTGCGAGTGAGCGTTGCGGTACCGTTTCCGGACCCTGTTCCGGCCCTTCCCGACGCGACGTCTGCGATGACGCCCGGCTTGGAATCCCCGGTTGAACCGGTCATCGTCGCCGACGTCGGCGGCACTTTCGCGCGCGTGGCCCTGGCCGAGCTGCGCGACGGCCAGCCGCCGCACCTGCATGGTCTGCGCCGCTACAACTGCGCCGAGTTCGCCAGCCTGGCCGCGATCCTGGCCGACTTCATCGCTGTCACCGCGCATCCGGTGGATACCGCTGTGGTGGCGATCGCCGGCCTGCTCGAAGGCGACCACCTGGTCAACACCAACCTGGCCTGGCCGGTATCGGTGGAGGCCACCCGCGCCGAGGCCGGGCTGCGCTCGCTGGCCTTGATCAACGATTTCGAAGCGGTGGCCTACGCCATCCCCTGTGTGCAGCCGGAGACACTGGTAGCGCTCAATGGCGAGCGCGGCAGCGACAATTCGCCGTGGCCGGCGCTGGTACTTGGGCCCGGCACCGGATTGGGTGCGGCGCTGCGCTTCCAGGGCGGCGATCAGCCGGTGCTGGCCAGCGAAGCCGGCCACGCCGCATTGACCGCCGGCAACGCGTTGGAGTTGGAGATCCTGCGCCAGATGCAGCAGCGGTGGGAACACGTGGACCAGGAGCGGATCCTGTCCGGCAGCGGCCTGATGAATCTGTATCCGTGCCTGTGCGGCATCCGTGGCGTGGCACCCCGCTGGCAATCGACCGAAGCGCTGATCGCCGCCGCGCATGCGGGCGAGGACGCGCTGGCGGTGGAGACGCTGCAGGTCTTCAGTGCATGGCTGGGCAGCCTGGCCGGCGATCTGGCGGTCACCTTCGGCGCGCGTTCGGTGTACCTGGCCGGCGGCATTTCCACGCGCATTGCGCCGTTCCTGCAGGCCGGTGGCTTCCGTGCGCGCTTCCTGGCCAAGGGGGTGATGTCGCGGGTGCTGGCGCAGGTGCCGGTGTGGCGGGTGGAACACGGCGAGCTGGGCATGCTGGGCGCGGCGGTATGGCATGCCGCGCGCCGCGAACGCGCGGTGGCATGAACGCATCCCGCCCGGATGCCGGGCGGAACAACCACAGCTGTTGCAGGGGAGGGTTCAGATGACCGATCGCAGGCAGTTCCTCCAGGCCGGTGCATTGGCCGCCGGTGCGCTGGCGTTGCCGCGCGTGCGTGCGCAGGCACGTTCCGGCGCGCGGGTAGTATCCACCTGGGATTTCGGTGTCGGCGCCAATCAGGCTGCGTGGAAGGTGTTGTCCGGCGGCGGCAGTGCGCTGGATGCGGTGGAAGCGGGCGCACGCTGGGCCGAGAGCGAGCTGTGCAACCCCACCGTCGGCCGCTGCGGCAATCCCGATCGCGACGGCGTGCTCAGCCTGGACGCCAGCATCATGGACGGCGACGGCCGCTGTGGTTCGGTGGCGGCGCTCACCGACATCCTGCATCCGGTGTCGGTCGCCCGCAAAGTAATGGAGAACACCCCGCACGTGATGCTGGTCGGGCAGGGGGCGCAGCAGTTCGCGGTGGAACAGGGCTTCGAGCGCCAGAAGCTGCTCACCCCTGCGGCGGAAAAGGCCTGGCGTGAATGGCTGAAGACCGCCCAGTACACGCCTGAGATCAATGCCGAGCGGCGTGGCCGTCCGGGCGACAGCAGCAACCATGACACCCTGGGCATGCTGGCGATCGACGTCAATGGCCGCCTTGCCGGTGCATGTACCACCAGCGGCATGGCGTGGAAGCTGCACGGGCGCGTGGGTGACAGCCCGATCATCGGCGCCGGTCTGTACGTGGACAATGAGGTGGGCGGCGCAACCGCGTCGGGCGTCGGCGAAGAAATGATGCGCAACGCGGCCTCGTTCCTGGTGGTGGAACTGATGCGCCAGGGCCGCTCGCCGGCCGACGCCTGCCGCGAGGCGATCGCGCGGCTGGTGCGCAAACGCCCGGAGGCCAGCAAAACGCTGCAGGTGTGCTTCCTCGCCTTGGACAAGCACGGCGAGGTCGGTGCGTACGCGCTGCACCGTGGCTTCGTCTATGCCGTGTGCGACAAGGACCGCCAGGATGACCTGCGCGATTCGGCCTCGGTCTATACCAGCGAGCAGACATGAGCCCACCGCGCCGGGTGCTGGAAATCGCCTCGAACTCGGTGGCCTCGGCACTGGCCGCACAGGCCGGCGGCGCCGACCGGATCGAACTGTTCGACAACCTCGCCGAGGGCGGCACCACCCCGTCCCACGGCAGCATCGCCGTGGCCCGTCAGCGCCTGAGCATTCCGTTGTTCGTGCTGATCCGCGCGCGCCCTGGCGACTTCCTCTACGACGCACTGGAAACGGAGATCATGCTGCGTGATATCGCGCAGTGCCGGGCACTGGGCTGCGATGGCGTGGTGATCGGCGCGCTGGATGCCGATGGCGGCATCGACGTGGCACTGTGCCGCGAGCTGGTGCAGGCGGCGGGACCGATGCAGGTGACGTTCCATCGCGCCTTCGATGCGGCGCGCGATCTTCCGCAGGCGTTGGAGCAGGTGATCGCGCTCGGCTGCCAGCGCGTGTTGAGCTCCGGCGGGCAGGGCAGTGCCGAGGCCGGTGCGGACGCGCTCGCAACGCTGGTGGCCCAGGCCGATGGCCGCATCAGCGTGATGGCCGGTGCGGGAGTCAGTGCCGGCAACATCGCCGCCATCGCCGCCCGCAGCGGATGCCACGAGCTGCACGCGTCGGCCAAGGCCACGCAGCGCTCGCCGATGCGTTTCCACAACCCCGCGCTGACCGGGTTGTCGCCCGACCGGACCGCCACCGACCCGGCAACCGTCGCCGCCCTACGCGCCGCCCTCGACCGGTAGAGCCACCCCATGGGTGGCTGCCTTTCTGTGCGGCACCGCGTGCAGCCACCCATGGGGTTGCTCTACCGGTTTGCGCGGAATGCACGGGATGCACGGGATGCACCGGGTCCACGGATCGTACGAGGGTAGAGCCACCCCATGGGTGGCTGCCTTTCTGTCCGGCACCGCGTGCAGCCACCCATGGGGTGGCTCTACCCCGGGGAGGCATCGCCACAAAAAACGGCAGCCACCTGTACGAGCGTGGCTGCCGTGGAGGACCGTGCCCCCGCCGGGGGGCGGGGGTGGGTGAGGCTTAGAACTTCCAGTTCACGCCGACGTACAGCTGGCGGCCGGTATAGGTGTTGGAGATCAACCGCGCCTTGCTGTCGCTGCCCAGGTAGATCCGCTGTTCGGACTTGGTGGCATTGAGCACCGAGGCGGTCAGGGTCAGGGCATCGGTCAGGTTGTAGGCCGCGTTGAGGTCCAGCTGGTCGTACGGCTCGGAGTACTGGGTCAGGCCGTTGACCAGCCCGCCCACCACTTCGCCGCGGCGGTTGTACGAGGCGCGCGCCAGGAACTTCTGGTTCTCGTAGAAGATCGTGACGTTGGCCTGGTTCTTGGCGCTGCCCACCAGCGGCGAGGAGCCGATGTTCTGGCCGTCCAGCACGATGGAGGCCAGGTTGGTGTCGTTGTAGGTGTAGTTGGCCTGCACGCCGAAGCCCATGTCGAAGGTGTACTGACCGTACAGCTCCACACCCTGCGACACGCCATCGCGGCCGTTGGCTTCGGTTTCGTACTTCTGCACCGTCACCGTCTGGCCACCCACGGTCATCTGCTGGTCGCGCACCACCGGCACGGTGAAGTTGTCCACGTTCTTGCGGAACAGGGCCGCACCGGCCACCGAGCCCGGCTTGAAGTACMACTCCAGGCCGATGTCGAACTGGGTCGCTTCGAACGGCTCCAGATTCTTGTTGCTGCCGTGGCCATACCAGCCGGGGGTATCGGTGCCGCCGGCGACACGACGGTCGTTGCTGTATTCCTCGCTTACGTAGCTCAGGCTGCCGGGCGCCGCGATGCTGGTGTAGCCGGGGCGGGCGATGACCTTCGACGCCGCGCCGCGCAGCACCAGGTTGTCGGTGATGTCC
>NZ_JBFULO010000325.1:0-4595 GCF_054049855.1 Stenotrophomonas sp. P5_B8
CTTCTTCACTGCCTTGCGGGCGGTTGCCTTCTTGGCTGCCTTCTTCACCGTCTTCTTGGCAGCGGCCTTCTTGGCTACCTTCTTGGCAGCGGCTTTCTTGGCTACCTTCTTGACGGCCTTTTTGGCGGCCGGCTTTTTCTTCGCAGCTTTCTTGGTTGCCATGGGATGGCTCCTCGTCAGTGATCTATGGAGTGGAAACGCCCAGGTAAAGCAAACCCGCAGTGCGACATCGCGGGGACCGCCGTCGCGTCAAGCGCGTCGTGACGGATACGGGGATACCCACCGCAGGTGGCCGGGCAGGTATCGAATGGGAAGGGGCCTTGGAGTTCGCCGGGGGAAGCGACGCCATCTCCACCGTCTTCGGACGCGAGGTGGATGTCCAGGTTGTGCTTCGCGACTGGATGTCGATTCTGCTCACTCTGTTCGCAGCAAGGTCTGCTGTGGCGAAACCTAATCACGGTTTTTTTCACTGTCAACAACCCGGGCGAAAAAATTTCACATGGAGCGTCCCCGCGACGGCGTCGCCACCCCCGCTGCAAACACCGCCAGCGGCATGCCATGACACGCCGCACGCAYCGCATCGACGTGCATCGCGCAGCACATGCGAAAAGAAAACCACTTAAAAGAAGCACTTTCGTATTTTCAGCGCGCGCCCGGCGCATGTGCACCACCTGACCCGCGCGTGCGTGCGCTTACGGCCGAACGCCTACCCACACGGCACCCAAACGGACGCGAAAACTTTTCACATGCTCGATCGCTTTTTGCCATCGGATTTGCACAAATGCGCAAACTTTCAGACCGTCGCGACCGTTCGGTTCGTACCGATCCGATGCGCCGCGCGCACCGGGTACGACCACCGCGCCGGTTCCCGACGCGCGCGCGCGGACACCGAAAGGCACCCTCATGACCCACGCCGACGTCGACCCAACCGTTCCGCATGAGTACCTGCCGGATCATCCTTTGCGCGCGCCGCACCGGTTTTTCATCACGTACACATAACGGCAGCGCCGTCGACGTTGATCCAAACCTGGCGTGGCGACCAACGTCGCCCGCCGTGCGCCACCGCGCGGGCAAAAAAAAACGGCCGCACCAGGCGGCCGTTCCTTCGATCAGGCGACGATCAATGTTCGTCGTTTTCCAGCAGCTCGGCGTACTCGTCCGGGCCGAGCAGATCGTTCAACTCGTCGTTGGCCGAGAACTCCACCACGTAGATCCAGCCTTCGCCGTAGGCATCTTCGTTGATGGTTTCCGGCTTGTCCGACAGCGCTTCGTTCACTTCGACCACGGTGCCGGTGACCGGGCTGTAGACGTCCGAGGCGGCCTTGACCGACTCGACCACGGCCGCCTGCTGGCCAGCCTTCACTTCGTCGCCCACCGCCGGCAGTTCGACGTAGACCAGGTCACCGAGCAGGCCCTGGGCGTGGTCGGAAATACCGATGGTGACGCGGCCGTTGCCTTCGACACGTGCCCACTCATGGGACTTGAGGAATTTGAGGTCGCCGGGGATCTCGCTCATGGGACTGCTCCGAGGAATTTCAGGGGTCAAGAAACGGGGGTAGTGTAACCATCGGCGCCGACCGCTGACAGGTCGGCGCCGTCAAAAACATCAGGCGTCGGCCAGCACGCCCGGCTGGGCCTGGCCCTCGCGCACGAACGGGAACTTCACCACGCGCACCGGCACCTGCTTGCCGCGGATGTCCACGTGCACCAGGCCCAGTTCACCGGCCGGCACCCGCGCGAACGCGATGCCCTTGCCCAGCGTCGGAGAGAACGTGCCGGACAGGATCTCGCCCTGTCCGCTGGCAGTCAGTACCGCCTGGCCGTGGCGCAGCACGCCCTTCTCGTCCATCACCAGGCCGATCAGCTGACGCGCATCGCCGGCCGCCTTCTGCGCTTCCAGCACGTCGCGGCCGATGAAATCACGGCCCTCATCAAGCGCCACCGTCCAGGCCAGCGCGGCCTCGTACGGGGTGATGTCTTCGTCCATGTCCTGGCCATACAGGTTCATGCCGGCTTCCAGGCGCAGCGTATCGCGTGCGCCCAGCCCGGCCGGACGCACGCCGGCAGCGGCCAGCGCGTTCCAGAATGCGACCACCTCGGTCTGCGGCAGCAGGATCTCGAACCCGTCCTCACCGGTGTAGCCGGTGCGCGCCACGAACAACGGCGCGCCGCTGCTGGCGGTCGCCTCGAGCGCGGCGAAACGGCCCAGCTTCTCCAGTGCCGCGCGGTCGCCCTCGCCCACCAGCCCGATCACCCGCTCGCGCGCGGTCGGCCCCTGCACGGCGATGATCGCCAGGTCCTCGCGCTCGGTGACGGCCACGTCGAACGCGGCAGCCTGCTCGCGGATCCAGGCCAGGTCCTTCTCGCGGGTGGAGGCATTGACCACCATGCGGAAGAAATCGTCGGCCAGGTAGTACACGATCAGGTCATCGATGACCCCGCCGCGCGGATTGAGCATGCACGAGTACAGCGCCTTGCCGGTCGCCTTGAGCTTGTCCACCGAGTTGGCCAGCAGCTTGCGCAGGAACGGCTTGACCTGCGCACCGCGCAGATCCACCACGGTCATGTGGCTGACGTCGAACATGCCGGCGTCGCTGCGCACCAGGTGGTGCTCGTCCAGCTGCGAACCGTAATGGATGGGCATGTCCCAGCCACCGAAATCGACCATCTTGGCGCCGAGTGCGCGGTGGGTCTCGTTGAGAAGCGTCTTCTGGGTCATGACCGTTTTTCCGGGGGAATGAAGGCAAGACCTCGATTATCCCAGAACCGACTTCACAACGCCTGCGGCGTTGCGTCAGACCTGCTGCACCTTCAGCGTCATCCCCTCCACCGCCACTACCCGCACCCGGCTGCCGGCAGGCAGATCCGGGCCAGCCACCACCCAGAACGCGTCGTCGATCTTGGCCCGGCCCTTGCCCGCCACGATGTCCTGGTCGATCACCACCACCCGGCCGATCAACTGCTCGGCGCGCCGGTTCAACAGCGGCGCATCGCTCTGCCGCCCATGCGAACGTCCCCAACGCCGATAGCACTGGATGGACACCACCGACAGCAGCACGAAGGCCACCACCTGCCACAGCAACGGGATGTCGGCAAACACCGCCACCAGCACGAACACCGCCGCGGCACCGATCCCGATCCACAACATGAAGGCGCCTGGCGCCAGCGCCTCGGCCGCGAACAGGACCAGCGCCAGCGCGCCCCAGCCGACGACTTCCCAGCGCATCTCAGCCTCCGACCCGCGGCGGCACGCCGCGCGTGGTGCGCTTGTCTTCCTGCTTGGCGAAGGCCTCGCGCGCCAGCTCGGCGACGCCGGCGATCGAGCCGATCACCCCGCTGGCCTCCATCGGCATCAGCACCAGCTTCTGGTTGGGCGAGGTGGCCAGTTCCTTGAACGCCTCCACGTACTTCTGCGCGATGAAGTAGTTGATCGCCTGCACGTCGCCCTGGGCGATGGCTTCGGAGACCATGCGGGTCGCATTGGCCTCGGCTTCGGCCGAACGCTCGCGCGCCTCGGCATCGCGGAAGGCGGCTTCCTTGCGACCCTCGGCCTCGAGCACGGCGGCCTGCTTCTCGCCTTCGGCACGCAGGATCTCCGACTGCCGCGAGCCCTCCGCCTCCAGGATCTGCGCACGCTTCTCGCGCTCGGCCTTCATCTGCCGCGCCATCGCATCGAGCAGATCGCGCGGCGGCTGGATGTCGCGGATCTCGATCCGGTTGACCTTCACGCCCCACGGATTGGTCGCATGGTCGACCACGTTCAGCAGCTTGGCGTTGATCACCTCACGCTGGCTGAGCGATTCATCCAGGTCCATCGAGCCGATCACGGTGCGGATGTTGGTCTGCACCAGCGCGATCATCGCCACCTCCAGCACGGACACCTCGTAGGCGGCCTTGGATGCATCCAGCACCTGGAAGAACACCACCCCGTCCACGCGTACCGCCGCGTTGTCCTTGGTGATCACCTCCTGGCCCGGCACGTCCAGCACCTGCTCCATCATGTTCACCTTTCGCCCCACCCCGTACACGATGGGAATCAGGAAATGCAGGCCGGGCGACATCGTGTGGGTGTAGCGCCCGAAACGCTCCACCGTCCACTCATACCCCTGCGGCACCATCCGCACTGCCTTGAACAGGATGACCACGGCCACGAAGGCCAGCACCAGCGAAAACAGCACGGTCGGAAACATCGCGTCACTCCTTTGATGCCGGGCCGGGCCCGGGCATGGCTACGCTGCCATTACAACCGGATCCGGCCACAGAGGATGTCCCGGAACATCACCCAGTCGCCGGCGAAAGAATAGAAGGGATGCTTGAAGGTGGCCGGCCGGTTTTTCTCGAAGAAAAAGTGCCCCACCCAGGCAAACCCGTACCCGCAGGCCAGCGCTGCCAGCAGCCAGACGGGTTGGCCGCGCACGATCGCGACGGCCACCAGCAACAACACCGCGCAGCTGCCGACAACGTGCAGCCGGCGCGAGACCGCATTGCGGTGCTCGTCCAGATAGAACGGATAGAACTCGCGGAAACTGGCGAAGCGGGACATGGCGCGCCTTGCAAAACCGGACGCACCCAGCATAGCGCGTGCGTCCCGGTAG
>NZ_JBFULO010000326.1:0-4594 GCF_054049855.1 Stenotrophomonas sp. P5_B8
CGCTCAAACTGCTGTGGGAGTTCCTGTTCGACCGCCCTGCCGGCACCACGCCCCCGCAGGCGCCGCCGGTGCGTGCGATCACCGCCGCCGAACTGGCCCAGGCGCCCGAGCACAGCCTGTACCGCTTGGGCCATTCGACCCTGCTGGTGAAACTGCGCGGCGGCTGGTGGCTGACCGATCCGGTGTTCTCCAAGCGCGCCTCACCGGTGCAGTGGATGGGCCCCAAGCGTTTCCACGCGCCCCCGATCGCGCTGCATGCGCTGCCGCCCATCCGCGGCGTAGTGCTCTCGCACGACCATTACGACCACCTCGACCGCGCCACCATCAAGTACCTGGCCACCCGGGCCGACGTGTTCCTCACCCCGCTGGGCGTCGGCGACCGGCTGATCGCCTGGGGCGTACCGCGCGAGCGCGTGCGCCAGCTGGACTGGTGGCAGGAAACCGAGGTGGACGGGGTGCGCTTTGCCGCAACGCCAGCCCAGCATTTCTCCGGTCGCGGCCTGCGCGACCGCGATCGCACGCTGTGGGCGTCCTGGGTGATCCTCGATGACGGACTGCGCCTGTTCTTCAGCGGCGACACCGGCTATTTCGATGGCTTCAAACGCATCGGCGAGCGCTACGGGCCGTTCGATGTCACCTTCATCGAAACCGGCGCCTACGATGCCAAGTGGCCGTTCGTGCACATGCAGCCCGAACAGACCGTGCAGGCCCATCAAGACCTGCGCGGGCGCTGGCTGCTGCCCATCCACAACGGCACCTTCGACCTGGCCCTGCACCAATGGGACGAGCCGTTCGAACGGGTCAGCGCACTGGCCGCACAGCGTTCGATCGCGCTGGCCACGCCGGGCATGGGCGAGCGCCTGGACCTGGATGCACCGCAGCCAGGCACGCCATGGTGGCGCCAGGTAAAGGCCGCGCAGGAARCACGCCGCACCGCGCCGGTGGGCAGCGCGATGTGACCGCGGTGGGTCAGCGCAGGGCCGGCACACCGTCAACGCCGCGCTCGCCTGCGACAGGACGCCCCGTTCTGCGCGCAGCCGGGGTGCATCTGCTACCTTGCCGGCAGCCGTCCGATCCCCCCTGCAATGCCCCTGCCGACCCAATCTGTGTATTTCCTGCCGCTGACCTCCTCAGCGGTTGCTGCGTTTCTTGAAGGTGCGCAGATCCCGGCCACCGCGCTGGAGCGTGCCGGGCTGTTCGCCGCCGCGCTGTGCCAGGGCAAAACCCATCACAGCGCTGCACTGACCCGGCTGATCGAGCAGGCGTGCGGGCTGTTTGCCGCGCATCCGGACGCTGCCGCCGCGCAGTTCCATGCGCTGGCGCCCCGCCTGCCGACGCGCCTGAACGACTGGCTGGAGGCGCTGGCCCTGCAGGGCGTGGTGCTGGGCCCGGAGGCGGTGGTGCAGCAGTTCTGCCAGCTGTCGCCGGACGACTACCCGGTGGACCCGTTCCAGGCTGCCTGCCGCACCACGCTGGAGCCGCACACGATCCGCTTCTACACCGATGCGGCGGTGGACCCGGACGCCCAGGACGCGACCGGCGGCGACGCCCTGCAGGCGCCCGCCTACGTCGAGCGCACCCACGATTACACCGCCGAACAGGCCCGCGCGCTGCGCGCGATCGTGGCCAACGACGATGAGCACATCGACCTGGACGCCTATGCGGGCGCCGGCAAGACCCACCTGATCCTCCAGCTGCTGGACAGCGCGACCCGGCGCTACACCTACATCGCCCCGCGCCCCAGCCAGGTGCAGGCCTTCCGGCGCCGGCTGAGCGGTGCGCTGCCGGTGGAAATCCTCTCGCAGATCAGCTTCGCCAACCAGGTTGCCGGCAGCGCGTTCCGCCAGGGCATCCTCGGTACCGCCTATCGCCCGACCTTCCAGATCAGCAAGGCCTCTTTCCGCGATATCGCCCAGCGCATCGGCCTGCAGCCGATCGGCAACCAACCGCCGACCAGCGTGCTGCGCGTGGCCTTCGACGGCATCGCGAGCTGGTGCCGCTCGCCGGGCGAACGCCTGGAGCCGCGCCACTTCGTGCGCGCGCTGCCGTGGGCGATGATCGATGCAGGTCCTTACATCGCGGCGGCCGAGCATGTGTGGCGCTGCATGTTCGATCCGGTGCTGCAGAAAGCCACGCTGCTCAGCCTCAACGTCGACCACATCGGCAAATGGCTGGCGCTGCACGGGGCGAAGATCCCGGCCACCTGGGGCACCCTGCTGATCGACGAAGGCCACGACATGAGCCCGGCATGGAAGGCACTGCTGTCCGGCTACGAAGGCTCGGTGATCAGCCTGGGCGATCCCAACCAGCGCCTGGTCGGACGCTCACCGCRCTTTGCCACCGGCATGAAACTGGAGATCGTGCATTCGGTGCGCCAGGGCCCGATGGTCGAGCAACTGGTCAACGAGACCGTGGCGCTGGATGCCACCGGCTATTTCGACGGGCCATTCGCCGGTTCGCCCGACCAGCCGACACTGGCCAGAACCTACCTCGCATGGGACGATGTGCCCGGTAGTGGCGCGCGCGTCTACGGCAATCCGTGGCGGCTGCTGGAAGAAGCGCAGCGGCTGGCGGCAGCGGGGGTCACCTTTGGCGTGCATCCGGACACACTGTCCAGCGTGGGCCGCGAGGTGAACCGCGGCGAAGAGGCCTATCGCGAAATGACCTCGCACGGCGGCAGCAGCCAGCGCTGGGAAGCGCTGTTGGCCGAGTGCAACGAACAGGACATGCCGCAGATCCCGCGCATGTTCATGCGCGGCTACAACCGCGACCGCTTCATCGAACTGACCCAGCGCCTGGCCGCCTTCCACGAGGCCCCACTGCAGTTGATGCTGGTCGAGCACGCCAAGAACACCGAGTTCGCGCAGGTGGCGATGTCGATGTGCTGCTTCCGCACCGGCTTCGGCCGTGGCTACGCGCACAACCCGGTGCGCGCGGCGTACACCGCGATGACCCGTGGCACGCAGCAGTTGTGGATGCCGGCCGGCGCGCTGGATGAGCTGGGGCAGAGCATCGCGCGTTACCAGACCAGCCGTGCGGAGTACCGGCGCAGCAAGGCGATCACGCCGGGGCGGCCGGTCCCTCGGTAAATCCATCCACGCGTGCCGCGGTGTTGGCTACCGCGTGTCGTTACCTCACGTTCGCTACCGCCAGGCCATGCGGCGCCGCCTGCACGGTAGCGCCACGCCCTGCGTGGCCGGCCTTCCTCAAATCCAGCGCTGGTCCAGCAATTCGCGCTTGATATACGCGTAGAACACCGGCGCAGCCACCAACCCCGGCAGACCGAACGCGGCCTCCATCACCAGCATCGCCAGCAGCAGCTCCCACGCGCGCGCCTGGATCTCACCGCCGACGATGCGCGCGTTGAGGAAGTACTCCAGCTTGTGGATGACCACCAGGTACAACAGCGCGGCCATCGCCACGTAGAACGACACCGACAGCGCGACGATGGTGATCACCGTGTTGGAGATGATGTTGCCCACCACCGGCAGCAGGCCAGCCAGGAAGGTGATCAGCACCAGCGTCTTGGACAGCGGCACATGCACGCCGAACAGCGGCAGCACCACCAGCAGGAAGATCGCGGTGAACAGCGTGTTGAGCAGCGAGATCTTCACCTGCGCAAATACCACCTGGCGGAACGCGGTGGCCAGCCGCGAGGTGCGCCCGATCAGTTCCTGCGCCAGCGGCCCCATCTTCGGCAGCGGCAGTTCGTCGTATAGCGCGATCATCGCGCCCAGCACCATGCCGATCAGCACCCGCACGCTGATCTGCACTACCGACGTGYCGGCGATGCCGAGCTGCTGGCGGTGGGTGGCGGCCCAGTCGTTCACCGCCGTGCGCAGCGCCTGCAGGTCCTCGGGAATGTAGGGCTGCAGCAGCGCCGGCACCTGGTGGCGGGAGGTATTGAGGATGTCCATGAGGCGCATCAGCAGCGCATCGGGTCCGCCGGTTTCGGTGCGGAAGAACGAGGCGATGCCGATCGCGGCCAGTGCCAGCACGCCGATGATCAGCGCCGACAGCACGATCACCGAGTAGGCACGCGCGCGCCCTGGCGGCAACTTGCCCTCAACGGTGGAGGCCAGCAGATGGGTCAGGTGGAACACCAGCAGCCCCGACAGCAGCGTCACCACCAGGCCCAGCTTGAGTGCCAGCCACATCCCCAGCAACATCAGCAACCAGGCCGCGATGCGGGCGGTGGGGGGCTTGGGCAAGGTGGGGATCACAAGGGACATGGCGGCGCATCCTGGCAGGTGGCCCATGGTAGTGGATGCGGCACCGGCCGCTGCGGGCAACCTGAAAGTGCTGTTCAAGGAACGCGCGTGCCGGACTGCGGAGGCAGGGCCTGCACCGTGCCGGCGCCCGCCGATGCGCGCGGCGCCGGAAGAGGCGAGCGCGAACCGATTGTAGAGCCACCCCATGGGTGGCTGCGGTGCCGATCCAATTCCACGTGCAGCCACCCATGGGGTGGCTCTACCGGTTTGGCCTGCCGTCCCCTACTCCCGGGGCGCGGCAGTCGAGCCCCGTACCATCATGCTGAAATCCAGCGTTTGCTGGAGCGGCACATCAATCCGTTCGATGATGGCGAGCAGCAGCT
>NZ_JBFULO010000327.1:0-4588 GCF_054049855.1 Stenotrophomonas sp. P5_B8
GTGTACAAGCCGCTCGAACCGATCTTCCAGTCCGTCACCAGCCGCACCGACCCGAACATCACCACCGTCCAGGTCAAGGAAATCAGCCAGAGCGACGCCGCGCCGATCAAGCGCTACGAGCCCGGCCACCCGCTGGCCGACGGCGACGGCTACATCTACCAGCCCGACGTCGACCCGGTGGCGCAGATGGTCAACCTCATCTCCACCTCGCGCAATTACCAGGCCGGCGTGGAAATGCTGACCACCGCCAAGGAACTGGCGCTGGCCACCCTGACCATGGGTCGCTGACCCTTTTCTTTACAGGACATACCGTCATGAGCAGCACCAGCGGCGTCGGCCAGAACGGCAGCGATATCTACAGCGCGCTCGGCCTCAACGCGCCCAACAGCGACACCAGCAAGAAGAAAAGCACCCTGGACCAGGCCGATTTCCTGCGCCTGATGACCGAACAGCTGCAGCACCAGGATCCGCTCAAGCCCATGGACAACACCCAGATGGTGGCGCAGATGGCGCAGCTGTCCCAGGTGCAGGGCATCACCGACCTCAACACCACGGTGAAGGGCTTCCAGGACCAGATGTCCAGCGACCAGATCCTGCGCGGTGCTGCGCTGGTCGGCCATGACGTGCTGGTGCCCTCGACCAAGTGGCAGCTGGAGGCCGAAGGCAACACCAACGGCATGGTCGCTGCCTCCGGCGCGGGCTTTGTCAACGTGGAAATCACCGATGCCAACGGCGTCAAGGTCAACACGTTGAGCGTGGAAGCCAAGGCCGCCGGCGAAGTGACCTTCGACTGGGATGGCAAGGATGCCAACGGCAATCGGCTGCCGCCGGGCAGCTACTCGATCGCCGCCACCTTCACCGACAGCGCCGGCGCCAAGAACAAGGTCAACACCTACGTCGAGGCCCCGGTGGAGAGCGTCACCGTCGGCTCGGACGGCCTGTACCTCAACCTCAAAGGCCTGGGCACGGCCCCGATCGACTACGTGCTCCGCATCAGCTGAGCCGCCCTACCCCGCATACCAGGAGCAATCCCATGGGCTTCAACATTTCGTTGTCCGGCATCAACGCAGCCAATGCCGACCTGAACGTCACCGCGAACAACATCGCCAACGTCAACACCACCGGGTTCAAGGAATCGCGCGCCGAGTTCGCCGACCTGTTCTCGGCCACCAGCTATGGCCTGTCCAAGAACGCGGTCGGTTCGGGCGTGCGCCTGACCAACGTGGCCCAGCAGTTCTCGCAGGGCAACAACGAACAGACCGGGCGCAGCCTGGACATGGCCATTTCCGGTGAGGGCTTCTTCACCATGTCCATGAACGGGGCCCGCGTGTATTCGCGCGCCGGCAACTTCCAGACCGACCAGGCCGGCTACGTCACCAACCCGCAGGGCGCKCGCCTGCAGGTGTTCGCCCCCAACGCCGACGGCACCAGCTTCGATGCCGGCCGCCTGGTCGACCTGCAGCTGCTCACCACCGACAGCCCGCCCAGGCAGACCAGCAAGGTCAACGTCAGTTTCACCCTGCCGGCCGACGCCAAGGTGCCCACGGTGGGCGTGTTCGACCCGACCGATTCCAACAGCTACAGCCAGTCCACCGGCGGTATCACCGTGTACGACTCGCTGGGCGTCAGCCACACGCAGACTTCGTACTTCGTCAAGACCGCCGACCCGAACCAATGGCAGGTCTACAACTACGTCGATGGCCAGGCCGCCGGCGCGCCGACCACGCTGACCTTCAACAACGCCGGCGCGTTGACCGCCCCGGCCAACGGCCAGATCACGCTGGCCCCGTTCACGCCGAGCACCGGCGCCGGCCAGCTGGCGCTGACCCTGGACATCAGCGGGTCCACCCAGTACGGCGAGAAGTTCGCCCTGCGCAACACCCAGCAGGACGGCTACGCCGCCGGCAAGCTCAACGAAGTGACCGTGTCCGAGGAAGGCGTGGTTTACGCGCGCTACTCCAACGGCGATGACAAACCGCTGGGCCAGGTCGCGCTGACCACCTTCAACAATGCACAGGGCCTGGAAGCCAAGGGCAACAACCTGTGGGTGGAAACCTTCAGCTCGGGCACGCCGCGTACCGGTGCACCGGACAGCTCCAACCTGGGCAAGGTCCAGGCCGGTTCGCTGGAAGCCTCCACGGTCGACCTGACCGAGCAGCTGGTCAACATGATCACGGCCCAGCGCAACTTCCAGGCCAATTCGCAGATGGTCTCGACCATGGACCAGATCACCCAGACCATCATCAACATCCGTTGATGAGCCACTGACCGCATCACGGGATTACAACGATGGACAAGGCGCTCTACGTAGCGATGACCGGTGCACGTGCTTCGCTGCAGGCACAGGGCACGCTCTCGCACAACCTGGCCAACACCGATACCCCTGGTTTCAAGKAAGCCCTGGCCAATACCGAGGCGTTCCCGATCAAGGGCACCGGCTATGCCTCGCGCGTGGACGCCCTGCACGTCGACGCCGGCTTCAACCGGCGCATGGGCGCGCAGCAGATCACCGGCAACCCGCTGGACCTGTCGCTGCAGTCGGGCAACTGGCTGGCGGTGCAGGCCCCGGCGGGCGGCGGTGAGGCCTATACCCGTGGTGCGGCACTCTCGATCACCCCCAATGGCCAGCTGGTGACCGCCGGTGGCCATCCGGTGCTGGACGAGAACGGTGCGCCGATCGCCATTCCGCCGCACCAGGCCATGGACATCGGCAACGACGGCACGATCTCGATCATCCCGCTGGGCGAAGGCCCGCAGACCATGGCCAACATCGGCCGTATCCGCGTGGTCGCCGCGGCCGATGAACGGCTGGAGCGCGGCCTGGACGGGTTGATGCGCAACACCGACCCGCAGCAGCCCTTCGTGCAGGCCCAGGGCAAGTCGCTGGAAAGCGGCCAGCTGGAAGGCAGCAACGTGGACGCGGCCGGCGCGCTGGTGCAGATGATCCAGCTGCAGCGCCAGTACGAAATGCAGGTGAAGGTGATCAAGCACGGCGACGACAACGCCCGTAGCGCCAACAGCCTGCTGCGACTGGGCGGTTGAGCCGCGGCGATGCGCGATTGACGGGGCACCCACGGGGCCCCGACGGAATTCCGGCGCGGTTCTGGCACAGCCCATGCATCGCTCCCCGTGACGGCCGCCCCGGGTGGCCACCCGCAACAGACAAAGGAACATCGCCATGAACCAGGCATTGTGGATCGCCAAGACCGGACTGGATGCGCAGCAGACGCGCATGTCGGTGGTTTCCAACAACCTCGCCAACACCAACACCACCGGTTTCAAGCAGGACCGTGCCAGCTTCGAAGACCTGCTGTACCAGCAGGTGCGCCAGCCGGGCGGTTCTTCGTCCGCACAGACGCAGCTGCCCACGGGCCTGCAGCTGGGCACCGGCGTACGCGTGGTGGCCACCTCGAAGAACYTCGAGCAGGGCAGCCAGCAGCAGACCGGCCGCGCGCTGGATGTGATGGTCAACGGCCGCGGTTTCTTCGAAGTGCAGATGCCCGACGGTTCTTCGGCGTATACGCGTGATGGGTCGTTCCAGCGCAACCAGGATGGCGAGCTGGTGACCAACAGCGGCTACCCGGTGCAGCCGGGCATCCAGATCCCCGAAGGCGCGCAGTCGCTGACCATCGGGACCGACGGCACCATCAGCGTAAAGATGGCCGACGACGCGGCGTCGGTGGAAATCGGCGCGCTGACCCTGACCGACTTCGTCAATCCGGCCGGCCTGCAGGCCCGCGGTGAAAACCTGTTCCTGGAAACCACCGCCTCCGGCCCCGCGCAGAACGGCAACCCCGGCCTGAACGGCCTGGGCAGCGTGGTGCAGGGCGCGCTGGAAGGCAGCAACGTCAACGTCGTGGAAGAGCTGGTGTCGATGATCGAAACCCAGCGCGCCTACGAAATGAACGCCAAGGCGATCTCCACCACCGACGCGATGCTCGGCTACCTCAACCAGAACGTCTGATCGGTCGAACCGGGAACCCTGCCATGTCGTACCTGCGCCCTACCCTCCGCATGCTCTCGGCCAGTGCCGTTGTCGCCCTGCTCGGCGGCTGCGTCATCGCCGGCGATGTCCGCCCCTACCCGGCGATGGCGCCGGTCACCCCGATCATCGCGCCCACCGCGCAGGCCACGGCCGGTGCGATCTACGCCGCCGGCCCGGGCCTGCAGCTGTATTCGGACCGGCGCGCACGCGATGTCGGCGACCTGCTGACCATCACCCTGACCGAGAACACCACCGCGCAGACCACCGCCAACACCACCACCGCCAAGGAATCGGACCTGAGCATCGGCACCCCGACCGTGTTCGGCGCGCCGGTGACACTGGGCGGCAAGGACATCCTCAGCGCCAGCGCCAAGGGTTCGCGCRACTTCGCCGGCAAGGGCACCACCGCGCAGAGCAACCGCCTGCTCGGCAGCGTGACCGTCACCGTGGTGCAGCGCCTGCCCAACGGCAACCTGGTGGTCCAGGGCGCCAAAAACCTGCGCTTGAACCAGGGCGATGAGCTGGTGCAGGTGCAGGGCATCGTGCGCGCGGCGGACATCTCCCCGGACAACACCATTCCTTCCAGCCGCGTTGCCGATGCCC
>NZ_JBFULO010000328.1:0-4566 GCF_054049855.1 Stenotrophomonas sp. P5_B8
CCACGGCCTGGGTGAAGCCGGCCTGGTCGCCGCGTTCGACCGCCGCGCGTGCCAAGGTCAATTCCAGTTGCAGCGCATCCCAGCCGGCCACGCGCTCGGCGTCGGTCAGCGGGCCCTGCGTGCGGGTGGGGGTGATGGTCACAAACGGTGCCAGCACCTGCTGCCACCACGGCGCACCCGCCTCCGGGCCAGTACCGGCATCGACCTGCTCGGGCACCTGCTCCAGGGCCTTGGAGAACGCCGCCAGTTGCCGCCCGGTCGCCACGCGCGCGCCCGGACCCAGCGCATCCACCGCATTGCGTTCCTGCATCAGCGCCTGGCGCACGTTGAGGTATTCATTGCCCTGCACGTCGGCCAGTGTGGCCGCCGCCAGTGCGTACAGGCGCTTGGCACCGTCCACGTCATCGGCATAGGCAAGACGCTGCGCGGCCTGGCTGAGCAGCAGTTCGGTCTCTTCCAGCTGCAGTGCCTGCGCGCCGTGGCGGGTGCTGTCGGCAAGCTTGGCCAGGTTGTCTTCGAGCAGCGCGCTGCGCTGGCTCAGGCCCAGCATTTCATCGCGCAGCACCCGGTTGGTGGCGGCCGCATCCTGCACCCGTTGCGACGTCGACCGCTGGTCGCGGCGCAGCGCTTCCACGCTGTCCACCAGCCCCTGCAGCTGCAGGCCGGCATCGGCTTCGCGCTGCAGGACGCGCGCCTGTTCGGCCTGCCAACGGGTCCAGCCCCACGCCACGCCCGCACCGATCACCAGCACGACCGCAAGCGGGGCGATCCAGCGCAGGGAGCGGGAAGCGGGAGGTGGCGAAACGTCGTCATTCATGCGGGCATCCTTGTCGATCGCGCCGGGCTGTCCACAAGCTGGCGAGCGACGTGATGCACAGCATCGCCCGTCGCCCGCGCGGCCCGCAAGGCCGGGAACGTCGCCTGTTCAGGAAGACGCGGAAGTGATGATCGCAGCGTGTGCAGCCTGCGCCAGCTGGCGTGGTAAGGGGCCTTGGGCGAGCTGCACCTGCGTAAATCCCGCGTCGGCGGCCTGTTCGGCCAGGCGCGCGCTGGCGGCCACCACGATCGCCTCGCGCACCCGGGACTGCAGATCGTGCGGCAGCCGCGCCAGCAGCAGGGTCAGCGCCTCGCCACTGCTCAGTGCCAGTACCCACGGCGTGGCACTGCGGCGCAGCCGTTGCAGCGCGCGCGGTGGCAGCRCCAGCGGCACGCGCTGGTAGACATCGGCGCGCTGCAGCTGCGCACCGCGCTCGACCAGGGTGGCGGCGATGATCCCGCGCCCGCCCGGAGCGGTGACCAGCCCGGCCTCCAGCCCGTGCAGGTCGGCCAGCTC
The DNA here is from genome assembly GCF_054049855.1 of Stenotrophomonas sp. P5_B8. Taxonomy (NCBI): domain Bacteria; kingdom Pseudomonadati; phylum Pseudomonadota; class Gammaproteobacteria; order Lysobacterales; family Lysobacteraceae; genus Stenotrophomonas; species Stenotrophomonas sp. P5_B8. The sequence continues at coordinate 1,334 of NZ_JBFULO010000328.1, forward strand.
GGGCAAGGCCAGCAGGCCTTCGCTGTCCATCCGCGTGGGCGCCAGCACCGTGCCGACGCCGTGYGCGTGCAGCGCCGCCGCGGTGCCGGCACCGACCGCCAGCCAGGTGCCTGGGTGGGCGCCACCGAGCGGCTGCAGGCGCGCGGCGGCGTGCACGGCCGCCGGGCTGCTGAACACCACCCGCTGCGCATTCAGCGCGCGCGCCAGCTGTGCGCGGCTGGCCCCATCGTCACGGACCTGCAGCGCCCACGGCGACAACGCCACCACGCGTGCGCCCGCCGCCTGCGCAGCCCGCCGCAACGGCGCGTGCTGGCCGCGCGGGCGCAGCGAAATCAGGGTCCATTCCGGCACATGTGCATCACGGTTCATTGCGGGCATTATGCGAGCCCTTTGGCGTAGCGTTGTCGTGTCGATGTCCATTCCTGAATCCCTGTCCGTGCAGCTGGCCGACCTGCAGCATGTCCTGGACCGCATGCCGCCGGTGGCGGCCATGCAGATCCGCGTTGAATCCTATGCCGATGGCCTGCTCGACCTGCGCGCGCCGCTGGCGGCCAACGTCAACGACAAGGGCAACGCGTTCGGCGGCAGCCTGTCCTCGGCGCTGACCCTGTCCGGCTGGGCGCTGGTGACCCTGCGGCTGCGCCTGGCCGGGTTCGATGCGGACGTGTACGTGGCCGACAGCCATGTGCGCTATCTGGCGCCGGTCTACGAGGACCTGCACGCGCAGGCGCAGGCTGCCGACGAGGCCGATTGGGAGGGCTTTCTGGCTACCTTCGCCCAGCGCGGCAAGGCCCGCATCGGCCTGGTCGCCCGCCAGCCCGGCAGCGGCGGCAAGCCGGCGGCTGAACTGACCGGTCGTTTCGTGGCCTTCGCAAGGCGGTAGGATGGGCGCCTTGCCGATTGGGGAATTCGCATGCGTCGTACCTTTCAGATTCTGCTGCTGGCCTTGTTCGCGCTGACCAGCGTGACCGTGCTGGCGGCCGAGCAGAAAACCACCAAGAAGCAGCGCAAGGAACTGGAAGAAACCCAGGTCAAGTACGACTCCACCCTGCGCTGGGGCACGGTCGAGGACGCGCTGCCGTACCTGGATCCCGAATACGCCAAGCTGCACCCGCTGACCGACCTGGAACTGCGCCGCTTCGAGCAGGTGAAGATCTCCAGCTATCGCGCCGGCGACAACCTGCCGCTGCCCGATGGCCGGGTCGGCCGCAACGCCGAAGCCCGGGTGATCAACCTCAACACCCAGTCCGAGCGCGCGGTGCGGGTCAAGGAAATCTGGCGCTGGGATGCCGAGGGCAAGCGCTGGCTGCAGGCCAACGGCCTGCCCGACCTCTGGCAGGACCAGGACCGCTGAACCCCGCCCCGGTGGGGGCTGGACGCCGATTCGCCCGCATGTGCGACAATCGGCGCCCGCTTATCGACCCGTGATCTTAGTGAATTACGAAGAGTTGCTGGCATTTGCCGGCCGAAACCCGATGTTGTCGATGGCCCTGGTCGGCCTGACCGTGGCCATCATCGTCACTGAAGTCCGCCGCCTGTTCCGCGGCTTCAAATCGCTCAAGCCCGCCGAGCTGACCCACCTGATCAATGCTGGTGGCGCCGTCGTGGTCGATCTGTCTTCCAGCAGCGATTTCGAGAAGGGCCACATCGCCGGCAGCCGCAACGTGCAGCCTGCCCAGTTCGGTCCGGAGCACAAGCTGGTGGTCAACGCCAAGCAGAGCCCGGTCGTGCTGGTGTGCCGCACGGGCACCGCCTCGGAAACCGCGGCCAAGGCGCTGAAGAAAGCCGGGTTCGAACAGGTCAACGTGCTCGACGGTGGCATCCCCGCCTGGCAGCAGGCCGAGCTGCCGCTGGTCAAGGGCCGCAACTGATTTCTGCCGGATTGCGCCGCTCGCCTTGTGCGCGGCGCCACACGCCCCCATCGCAGGGCATGTAACAATCCATTCTTATTGCATTCATTCTTGGAGCTACAGGAAATGTCCGAAGAGACCACCAACGGCGCCGTTGCGCCGGCCGATGCCGCCACCGGCCCCGCGTTCACCGTCGAGAAGATCTACGTCAAGGACGTTTCCTTCGAGTCGCCCAACGCGCCGGCCGTGTTCAACGATGCCGTGCAGCCGGAACTGCAGCTCAACCTCAACCAGCGCGTGCAGCGTCTGGGCGAGAACGCCTTTGAAGTCGTGCTGGCCGTGACCCTGACCTGCAAGGCCGGCGACAAGACCGCCTATGTGGCCGAAGTGCAGCAGGCCGGCGTGTTCGGCCTGGTCGGCCTGGACCCGCAGTCGATCGACGTGCTGCTCGGCACCCAGTGCCCGAACATCCTGTTCCCGTACGTGCGTTCGCTGATCAGCGAGCTGATCCAGGCCGGCGGCTTCCCGCCGTTCTTCCTGCAGCCGATCAACTTCGAAGGCCTGTACTCGGAAACCCTGCGTCAGCGCCAGGAGCAGGGTGAAACCTCGCTGGCCGACTCCGAGCCGGCCGGCAACGCCTGATCGGCGCTGCTGTCGTATCGATGAGCACCAACGCAGACAAGATCGCGGTTCTCGGCGCCGGCTCCTGGGGCACGGCGCTGGCCAGTCTGCTCGCCCGGCACGGTCATCAGACCGTGCTGTGGGGGCGCGACGCGGCCATGGTCGAGGCCATCGACCAGCGTCACGAGAACACCCGTTACCTCCCGGGCATTCCCTTGCCGGCCTCGCTGCGCGCCACCACCGACCTGGCCGCTGCGGTCAGCGACGCGACCTGGATCCTGGTGGTGGTGCCGTCGCACGCCTTCGGTGAAACCGTGCGCGCGCTGGCACCATTGCGTCCGGCCGATGCCGGCGTGGCCTGGGCGACCAAGGGCTTCGAGCCCGGTTCGGGCCGTTTCCTGCATGAAGTGGCGCGCGAGGTCCTCGGACCGGACGTGCCGCTGGCCGTGGTCACCGGTCCCTCCTTCGCCAAGGAAGTCACCCTGGGCCTGCCAACCGCGATCACCGTGCACGGTGACGCGCCGGAGTTCGCCCAGCAGGTGGCCGACGCGATGCACGGCCCGGCGTTCCGCGCCTATACCGGTGACGACATGGTCGGCGCCGAGCTGGGCGGTGCGATGAAGAACGTGCTGGCCGTGGCCACCGGCGTCGCCGATGGCATGCAACTGGGCCTCAACGCCCGTGCCGGCCTGATTACCCGCGGCCTCAACGAGATGCTGCGCCTGGCCGCGGCGATCGGGGCCAAGCCCGAGACCCTGATGG
>NZ_JBFULO010000329.1:0-4540 GCF_054049855.1 Stenotrophomonas sp. P5_B8
ATGCTGGTCAACATGCTAGAAGGTCGTTTCATCAGCCCGTACGACTACGAGATCGCCGTGCGCATCGCCACCGTGCTGTGCGGTGGCGAAGTGGATCGCGGCACGCTGGTGGACGAGGAATGGCTGCTGACCCTGGAGCGCAAGCACTTCGTCGAACTGGCCCAGCAGGAAAAGACCCAGGCCCGCATCGCGCACATGCTCAAGACCGGCAAGCCGCTGCGTAACTGATGGCGTCACGGGCGCGACGGACGCCGTCCGCGCCCGCCTGGTGCCGGCCCCTGGCCGGCACGCCTGTCCCCCTATTTGAAGAGATCACTGCAATGACCAAGCAAATCCAGGACGCCTACATCGTCGCCGCTACCCGCACCCCGGTCGGCAAGGCGCCCAAGGGCATGTTCCGCAATACCCGTCCCGATGACATGCTCGCCCACGTGCTCCGTTCCGTGGTCGCGCAGGCGCCGGGCGTGGACGTCAACCGCATCGATGACGCGATCATCGGCTGTGCGATGCCCGAGGCCGAGCAGGGCATGAACGTGGCACGCATCGGCGTGCTGCTGGCCGGGCTGCCGGACACCATCGCCGCGCAGACCGTCAACCGCTTCTGCTCGTCCGGCCTGCAGGCCGTGGCGATGGCCGCCGACCAGATCCGCCTGGGCAATTCGGACCTGATGCTGGCCGGTGGCACCGAGTCGATGTCGATGGTGCCGATGATGGGCAACAAGATCGCGATGGCCCCGAGCGTATTCGACAACGACCACGTCGCCATCGCCTACGGCATGGGCATCACCGCCGAGAAGGTGGCCGAGGAATGGAAGGTCTCGCGTGAGGAGCAGGACGCCTTCGCCCTCGCCTCGCACCAGAAGGCCATCGCCGCGATCCAGAACGGCGACTTCAAGGACGAGATCAGCCCTTACGACGTGCGCACCCGCCAGCCCGACCTGGCCGACGGCCGCCGCATCATCACCCGTGACAGGATCGTCGACACCGACGAAGGCCCGCGCCTGGATTCGTCCGCCGAAGGCCTGGCCAAGCTGCGCCCGGTGTTCCGCAACGGCCAGTCCGGCGGCACCGTCACCGCGGGCAACTCCTCGCAGATGAGCGACGGCGCCGGCGCCGTGCTGCTGGCCTCGGAGCAGGCGATCAAGGACTACGGTCTGACGCCGCTGGCCCGCTTCGTCAGCTTCTCGGTGGCTGGCGTGCGCCCGGAAGTGATGGGCATCGGCCCGATCGCCGCGATTCCCAAGGCCCTCAAGCAGGCCGGCCTGAGCCAGGACCAGCTGGACTGGATCGAGCTCAACGAAGCCTTCGCCGCGCAGTCGCTGGCGGTCATCCGCGATTGCGGCCTGGACCCGTCCAAGGTCAATCCGCTGGGCGGCGCCATCGCCCTGGGCCACCCGCTGGGCGCGACCGGCGCGATCCGTACCGCCACCCTGCTGCACGGCCTGCGCCGTCGCCAGCAGAAGTACGGCATGGTGACCATGTGCATCGGCACCGGCATGGGTGCGGCCGGTATCTTCGAGTCGCTGTGATGCATCCGTCGGTGCCGGCCTAGCGCCGGCACCCGTCGCCGGAGCAGGCATCGACCGGTGGTCGATGCGCTGAACGCAGAAGGGCAGCCGCGAGGCTGCCCTTCTTTATGTTTACCGTGACCGTAAATCCGTGCGTAGTGCCGAGCCATGCTCGGCAACATCACCACGCCCGTTTCAACGGTCAACCAGGTATCGCCCGGCGCGACGTTCAGCCGGGCATGGCCCGGCGCTACCGGTCAGCTGTCGGCGAGCGCCTTCTTCAGCATCTCGCGCGCCGGTCCGGCCAGCTTCTCGTTGTTCAACGCAAAGCGGATGGTCGCTTCGACCAGACCCAGGTGGGTACCACAGTCGAAACGGGTGCCTTCGAAGCGGAAGGCGTCCACGCGCTCGCTCTTGAGCAGCTCGGCGATGGCGTCGGTCAGCTGGATCTCACCACCTGCACCGGTGCCGGTGGCTTCAAGCAGCTCGAAGATCTTCGGGCTCAGTACGTAGCGGCCGACCACGGCCAGGTCGCTCGGCGCGTCCTCGGGCTTGGGCTTCTCGACAATCGCACTGATCCGACCCTGGCGGCCATCGAAGGTGTCGGTGGCGACGATGCCGTAGCTGCCGGTCTTGTCGCGCGGGACGTCCTCGACGGCGATGATGCTCGCGCCGGTGGCCTGGTTGGCGTCGGCCATCTGCTTGAGCGCACCGTCACCCTTGTTCCAGATCAGGTCGTCAGGCAGCAGCACCGCGAACGGTTCGTCGCCGACGATCGCCTTGGCGCACAGTACCGCATGGCCCAGCCCCAGCGCCTCGGCCTGGGTGACGAAGATCGCACGCACGCCGTTGGGCAGCACGTGGCGCACCAGCTCCAGCTGCTCCATCTTGCCGGCGCGCTCGAGCTTCTGCTCCAGCTCGTAGGCCTTGTCGAAATAATCGGCCACCGCATGCTTGTAGCGGTTGGTGATGAAGATCAGGGTGTCGCAGCCGGCTTCGATCGCTTCATCGACGGCATATTGGATCAACGGCCGATCGATGATCGGCAGCATTTCCTTGGGAACCGTCTTGGTCGCGGGAAGGAATCGGGTACCGAGACCTGCCACCGGGAAAACCGCCTTGCGGATACGCTTGTTCGTCACAGCCTGTTGGCCTCTCGTGCCGGGAAGGGAAGCACTTTAGCGGACGCGACGTGATCGTCCTGTTGCAGTGGCGAGAACTCCGGCATGGTGGCGAACAGGATGCTGTTGATGGCATCGGTGTCGTAGGTGGCGATCGCTTCGCGCAGGCGCGGGACATTGCCCAGCACCTGCTCGCGGGCGAACGTACGCACGCCGGCTTCGAGGATCTTCGGGTGCGCGGTGGGGCGATAGTCCTCGTCCGAATAGAACAGGGTCTCGTGCAGCTTTTCGCCCGGACGCAGGCCGGTATAGATGATCGCGATGTCCTTGTACGGCTGTTTGCCGGCCAGGCGGATCATCTGCTCGGCGAGCACGCGGATCGGCACCGGCTCGCCCATGTCCAGGGTGTAGATCGCCCCGTGCGACGCCGATGCCGCGGCCTGCAGGATGAGCTGGCAGGCCTCGGGGATGGTCATGAAGTAACGCGTCACTTCCGGATCGGTCACGGTGACCGGCCCGCCCTTGAGGATCTGGTCGCGGAACAGCGGCACCACGCTGCCGGCCGAGGCCAGCACGTTGCCGAAGCGCACAGTCACGAAACGGGTGTGGCTGGTCTTCTGGTCCAGGCTCTGGCAGATCATCTCGGCGTAGCGCTTGCTCGCGCCGAGCGCGTTGACCGGGTCGACCGCCTTGTCGGTGGAGATGAACACGAAATGCTCGATCCGGGCCTCGACACAGGCACGGGCCACCGTTTCGGTGGACAGGATGTTGTTGCGCACCGCCTCACGAAGCTGGCGTTCCAGCACCGGCACCTGCTTGTAGGCGGCGGCATGGAAGACCGCATCGACGCTGGCCATCGACAGCGCGTGGCGGATCACCGCCGGGTCACCGCAATCGCCGAGCACCGCTTCCACTTCCAGGTCGGGGAAGCTGCGGGTGAGCTCGCCCTCGATGGTCAGCAGCAGCAGTTCACTCATTTCCAGCAGGATGATCCGGCCGGCACCGTGACGCGCGCACTGGCGGCACAGCTCCGAACCGATCGAGCCACCGGCGCCGGTCACCAGCACGGTGCGCCCGCCCAGCCAGCCACGGATCAGCGACCAGTCCGGCAGGATCGGCTTGCGACCCAGCAGATCCTCGATCGCCACTTCCTTGAGCTCGCCCGGCAGCGAATGACCGAGCAGCACGTCATTGAGCTTGGGCACCATGCGGAACGGCACGCCGGTGGCCTCACAGATGGCGACCACCCGCTGCATCCCGACCGCATCCAGGGAGGGAATGGCGATCACCAGCAGTCGGGCGGCGGTTTCGCGCACCGCGGCGGGGGCATCGTCCAGCGTGCCGAGAATCGGCAGGCCTTGCAGCTTGGCGCCCTGCAGGTGCGGGGCATCGTCAAGCAGGCCGACCGGCTCGAAATCGCCGGAACGGCGCAGGTCGCGGACCAGCGCCTCGGCGGCCTGGCCGGCACCCAGGATCAGCACCCGACGCGCAGTGGCGTCGTATTGCAGCGACTGGTAGTCCTTCCACGCGCGGTACAACAGGCGTGGCGCGCCCAGCAGCGCCGACAGCGCGAACGGGTAGATCACCAGCACCGACATCGGCACGCCGTTGAAGCGCTTGTAGGCCAGCACGACCACGATGGCGAGCAGGCCGATGAAGCTGGCCTTGAAGATGTTGAGGAGGTCGGCCACGCTGGCGAAACGCCACAGGCCGCGGTACAGGCCCACCCGCCAGAACACCACTGCCTGGATCGCCAGCACCAGCGAGGTGTCGATGTTCCACAGCGGAAGCGAGGGGGCATCGGCCAGCATCGAATAGCGGCCCGCATGCAGCAGCTGCCAGCACGCCCAGACCATGAACAGGTCGTGGACCACGATGGCGCCGCGCGGAATCAAACTGGTAAGACGGTCC
>NZ_JBFULO010000330.1:0-4534 GCF_054049855.1 Stenotrophomonas sp. P5_B8
GGCAAGGACACCATCGCGGTGGCAGGCAGCACACCCAGCAACAAGAGCGTAAGCAGCAAGGGCGCGGAGACGTAGGAGGCGAGTTCGGCCTGGTTGGTCTCCAACGCGTTCTGCACCATGCTGCGATCGATCAGCACGCCGTAGTGGAGCATGAAGTAGGTGCACGCCGCGCTGATGATGACCAGCAGTGCCAGCAGCGGCTTGCGCAGGTAGGGCAGCGCCAGCAACGGCGTGAGCAGGATGTTGAACGCACAGAAGAGGAAGATCGGCAGGCTGATCAGGAACAGCACGCTGCGCGGCGTGTTCAGCGACAGGTGGGTCCATAGCGTTTGCCACAGTGCGATGTTCCCCGCGGTGGTGAAGAACAGCGCGGCGATCCAGGTCAATTGCACTGCGGTGAGCCGAATCGAGGTCAGACGTTGAAGCACGCGCATTCTTCCGTGAAGTGAAAAGTGCGCGCAGTATCGAAACGGGTGTATCAGGAAGTTGTCAGGGACGTGCTTCTGTCTTGCCTATGCCAACAGGATCACCGCCCAGACAGCACCGACCATCAGCAACGCCGTGGTCTGCGCGGCACTGCCCATGTCCTTGGCGTTCTTGGAGAGTGGGTGGATATCGAGCGAGATACGATCGACCACGGCCTCGATGGCGGAGTTGAGAAGCTCGACCAGCAGGCTGATGAAGCTGACCGCCAGCATCAACGCACGTTCGGCCGGGCTGAGATCAAGCACGAATGTGGTCGCCATCAGCAGGCCATGCAGGACCAGCAGCTGCCGGAACGCCGCTTCGCTGCGGATGGTGGCCAGGAAGCCGTCACGGGAATGGATCAGCGTATGAAACACCCGGTTCAACCCGGTTTTGCCATGGGGATACTTGCCGGTTCCGGTGGGGCCTGACGATTGCATCTGCATCTCACAAAGGGCTTGGTCTCTGTGGAGGATTGAGAAAGCCGCGTCAGAAAGCCGTCAGKATGGCGCCACTACGGCGCGCTGCACGTGTTCATGCCGTGCCAGGCATGTCGAGCGTGAACCGGCAACCGTTGGCCGAGCTTGCTACGGCCATCCGCCAGCCCAGGTGATCCACAATGCGTTGCACGATGGACAGGCCCAGCCCTTCGCCGCTGTGGCGCAGGCTGGGCTGGAAGCGCTGGAACTGCTGCGGATCGACGCTGGGCGGCAGGCCGGGGCCGGTGTCGGCGATGATCAGCGTGGTGCCCTGCACGATGATGCGTATTTCGCCTTCATCGGTGTACTGGCATGCATTGCGCAGCAGGTTCCAGACCACGCTGCGCGCCAGCTCGGCGTTGGTGTGGAGGCGCGGGTCCTGCGGCGCTTCCATGTGCAGGACCACTGGCTTGCGTGCCAACCAGGGCTCGCAGCGGGCCATGCAGTCTTCAATCAGGGGGCGCAGCGGAACGTCTTCCCTGGCCAGCCGCTGCGGATCACGCGAGAGGAGCAGCAGGCAGGTCAGTTGGCGCTGCATTTCCTGCGTGGTGCGCAGGATGCGCTCGCCGCTGGCCCGCAGGGGACTGTCGGCGGGCAGTTGGTGAGCGATGGTTTCCGCTGCGCCGGCAATGATGGCCAGTGGCGTGCGCAGTTCATGGCTGGCATCGCCCACGAAGCACCGCTCGCGCTGCAGGAACTGTTCGGCTTCATCGCTGTGCTGCGCGAACGCCCGTGCCAGTACGCCGATCTCGTCGCGCGCATCCTGGAACGGAAACGGCATCTCCTTGCGTTCCACGGCGTCGGCCAGGCGGGTGATGGGGGCGATGACACGGGCCGAGGTGAGTCGTCCGATCCAGAACGCGAAGAGGATGCATAGCAGGATGACCAGCAGCGCGTAGCCGTCGATGACGTGCTCGAGATACTGGTAACGCTCTGCATCCTGGCGAAGGTAGTAGCGTTGCCCGTCGACGTCGAACACCAGTAGGTGCCAGACGTCGGGCTTGCCGACGCTGTAGTAGCCCGGCGCATAGGTTCGCAGCGCTTGCGGCGCGGTGTGCGCGTCGTAAAACTGGCTGCCATTGGCCATGACCGGCGTGGCGCCGTTGGCTATGTCCGCTTTCAGCCGATGCATCTCGCTGTGCAGGCTTCTGGAAATGACGTATGCGCGCAGCTCGTCGTAGTCGAGCTGCTCGGCGGCGACCACAAAGCCCATGACCGCCACCATCAGGAGCACGAAGGACACCGTAATGCGTGTCCGGAGCATCATCGGCCGGTACATTGATTTCACTGCCCGGTCGCCTTCGCGGGGCGCTGCATGCGCCATCCCACGCCATGCACTGTTTCGATCAGTGGCGATGCGAAGCTCTTGTCGGTGTGCTGGCGCAGCTCGTGGATGTGCGTGCGCAAGGCACCACTTTCTGGCGGATGGTCGCCCCACAGCAGATACTCCATCTCCTGCTTCCTGACCACGGCAGGCGCGGCGCGCACCAGACACAGCAGCAGCTTGTGTGTACTGGGGGTCAGATTGATGGCCTGGCCTTGCCGCCACGCCTGTGGCGCACGGGTATCCACCTTGAGATCTTCCCAGGCCAGGGTGCCTTGCACGTGTCTGCCCTGGGCGCGGCGCACCAGGGCCTGGATGCGGGCATCCAGCTCCCTGAGCGAAAAGGGCTTGACCAGATAATCGTCCGCGCCCAGCGCCAGGCCCTGCACGCGGTCATCGACGGGGTCGCGCGCGGTCAACATCAGGATGGGCACCGGATTCTGGAACTCTTCGCGGAGCTTGTGGCACAGCGTCATTCCGTCCAGCCGCGGCAGCATCAGATCCAGCAGGATGGCGTCGTAATCGTTCTGCGTAGCCAGCCGCAGCCCGGTGGCGCCATCCCGTGCATCGTCCAGCACATAGCCCAACGGCTCGAAGAAGGCGTACAGGTTTGCGACCAACTCAGGGTTGTCTTCAATGATGAGCAGGCGGGTCATGGATCGTTGGCATCATGGAGCGTGTGAGGGACTTTGAAGGATTGCTGCGCCATTGCCAAGGCGCAGCGGGCGGACGCGCCACGCAGGCGTTGTTCTTTGCGGAGAGACGGTCGCGCCCTTCCGTCGCATCGGCCCGATCTTGACACGCTGCGAACCCCGGCTTCACTCTCCTTGCAGGGTCGCATCGGGATCATGCCTATCCTTCCTTCAAATCGCAGTCGGTTGGCCACCCGCAGGGCATGCGGTGGCGTCTGCCAAGAAGGTTTCCCCAATGTTCATCCTCGTTGGCGCGCTTCTGATCACGGTCATATCAGTGGCGAGGATGCCTAGTACGGAGTTTCCGATGACCGGCAAGTTTCTGATCCTGGGTGTTCGCGCTGAAATGGCCGACGCGCAGACGATAAAAATGCTGCAACAACTGGATGTCCAGTGCCAATCGTGCATGCAGGAATGCAGGTTGTCCGAGGGGGAAGGATTGGTGGACGTGCAAGGCGCGGGTCTGCTCAACTGCCCCCACTGTGGCGAACACCAGGCCGTCAGCCGCGCGCGGTTCGAGCAGTTTCTGCAGATGCAGGTGCTGAAGACCTGACGGATGTATCAGCGCCAGACAGCATTGCTCTCGCGAAGGATGCTTGGCTGTATTCCGGACATGGGGTTGGGCGGGCATTTCAATCGCGCGCCGGGCGCGGAGCGCGCCAGCCGCCGCTGATGATGAAGTCGAGCACGCCCACCACCAGCAGCGAGGCACCCACCAACGGGAACACCACCCCGCCAATGCACAGCAGCGCGAACACGATGGCCACCGTTCGCCGTTGCCTCGGCAGCGCAGGCACGCCCATCCCGCCGACCGGCCGCCGCTTCCACCACATCACCGCGCCGCTGATGCACAGCATGAGGATCGCGGCGCAGGCGGCGACCAGCAACAGGCGATTGAACGTGCCGTATTCCTGTCCCAGGTGCACGTTGATGCCCCATTCCAGCCCACGCCCCAGCACGCCGTACTCGGCGTAGCCCATGTCCAGCAGCACCCGGCCGCTGTATTGGTCCAGGTGCACCACACGCTGGCCTGCCACGTCCTCGGGGTAGACCGAGGCGGTGTACACGCCCATCGGACCGCGCGGCAGCGCCACGCTGTAACCGGGTGCCAGGCCGAGGCCGTTGATGCGTTGCAGCGCGGCGTCGATGCCGATGCTGCCAGGTTGGGCGGCGAGATCGCCCAGTGCACCACTGCCGTGCCCCTCGTGCCCGGCATGGCTATCGGCAGGCGCGTGTTCGGCGTGGCGCAGGGATGACACCGGCACTTGCGCCTGCCGCATCGACCAGGTGGGCGTGGTGGTGTCGGCCAGCCGCTGGTGCGACATCGGCACCTGCACGCGCACGCCAGCCGGATAGCCGTAGTCCTGCCCGTTGGCCCACGCGTTGACCTGCTTGCCCCACACCACCGACCAGGGCATGCCGGTGACCGCCAGGAACAGCAGCGCCAGCCCCACCCAGACACCGGTCACCGCATGCAGGTCGCGCCAGAACAGGCGCTGGGCCGGCCGGCCACGCACCGTGGTGACGCCACCGTTGCGCCCGCGCGGCCACCACAGGTAGACACCGGTCAACAC
>NZ_JBFULO010000331.1:0-4516 GCF_054049855.1 Stenotrophomonas sp. P5_B8
CTGCAGGACACCCCGAGCGTGCGTTTCACCTACAGCGCGCACGTGGTCTCGCGCCCGGACGTGATGGTGCTGATGAGCGCCGACAACGATCCCAAGGCCGCGCGTGACGGTGATTACACCTTCAAGATGCCGCAGCCGATCCCGTCCTACCTGCTGGCCATCGCCGCCGGCGACCTGGTGTTCGAGCCGATCTCCGGCCGTTCCGGCGTGTGGGCCGAGCCGACCATGGTCGGCAAGGCCGCCAAGGAGTTCGAAGACACCGAGAAAATGATCGGTGCCGCCGAGAAGCTCTACGGCGAATACCGCTGGGGCCGCTACGACATGCTGGTGCTGCCGCCGTCGTTCCCGTTCGGCGGCATGGAAAACCCGCGCCTGACCTTCGCCACCCCGACGGTGATCGTCGGTGACAAGTCGCTGGTCTCGCTGGTCGCCCATGAACTGGCGCACAGCTGGTCGGGCAACCTGGTGACGAACGCCAGCTGGAAGGACATCTGGCTCAACGAGGGCTTCACCACCTACGTACAGAGCCGCATCACCGAGGCGCTGTACGGCCAGGAGATGGCCGAGATGGAGCGTGAGATCGACCAGAACGATCTGCTCGCCGAAGTGAAGGACATGAGCCCGGCCGACCAGGCCCTGGCGCTGCCGCCGCTGACCGAGCGTGATCCGGACGATGCGCTGAGCCAGGTTGCCTACGTCAAGGGCGCGTGGTTCCTGCAGTTCCTGGAGCAGCGTTTCGGCCGTGCAACGTTCGATCCGTTCCTGCGTGGCTGGTTCGATGACCATGCCTTCCAGAGCGCCAACACCGACCAGTTCGTGGTGTACCTCAAGAAGAACCTGCTCGACAAGAAGCCCGGCGCGGTCACCGACGCCGAGCTGAAGGCGTGGCTGGACGAGCCAGGCATCCCGGCGTTCGCCACCAAGGCCCGCTCGCGCAACTTCTCCATCGTCGATACCGCGCGCATTGCGTGGCAGGGCAGTGGCACGCTGCCCAGCGCGCAGATTACCGGCGAGTGGGTCACCCAGGAATGGGTGCACTTCATCGACGGCCTGGGCAAGACCCTGCCGGTGGACAAGCTGGCGGCGCTGGACAAGGCCTACCACTTCACCGGTACCGCCAATGGCGAAATCGCGATGCGCTGGTATCCGCTGGCCATCCGCAGCGGTTACACCGAAGCGAATGAGCCGGCCGCGGCCTTCATCGAACGCGTCGGTCGCCGCAAGCTGATCCTGCCGATCTACGCCGAACTGGTGAAGACGCCCGAAGGCCTGGCGTTCGCCAAGGCAGCCTTCGAGAAGGCCAAGCCGGGTTACCACCCGATCACCACCGCCTCGGTGCAGGACATGCTGGACAAGGCAAGCGCGAAATAATGCCCGTCGCTGGCCGGGGGCATCCCCGGCCAGCGGCTACGGTGCGACGCAATGCCTGGAAACGGCGGGGAAACCCGCCGTTTTTTTATTGTCCGCGTGGTGCCGCTGCCGAGCATGGCACTACCGCTCCGGTACCGCGCGAGTGCCGCTGCCGAGCATGGCTCGGCACTACCGGGCCGGTACCACGCGAAGCCGGGCGCAATGCCGGTCGGGCATGCGTAGCGCACCGGTAGAGCCGGGCCATGCCCGGCTGCTCTTCGCCGCATCCCGCGATTCGGTAGAGCCGGGCCATGCCCGGCTGCTCTTCGCCGCATCAYGCGATTCGGTAGAGCCGGGCCATGCCCGGCTGCTCTTCGCCGCATCCCGCGATTCGGTAGAGCCGGGCCATGCCCGGCTGCTCTTCGCCGCATCCCGCGATTCGGTAGAGCCGGGCCATGCCCGGCTGCTCTTCGCTGCCTCAGGCGATACAGTAGTTGGGTGACGCCATCGGGCGCCTTGCCAATCACGGAGTACGCAATGAAACGACTCATCCTGGCCGCCGCCTGTGCCTTCGCGCTGGCTGCCTGCAGCAACCCGGAGGAAGAACGCAAGGCGCAGGAAGCCGCCGCCGCTGCCGCCAAGGCGCAGCAGGAAGCCAAGGCCGAAGGCGTGGCCAAGGAATACGATATGGCCGTGGCCGCGCAGGATTGGGAGCGCGCACGCATCCACGGCGGCGCGCTGCTGGATCAGTACAAGGACACCGACGTGGCCGCGCGGATCGAGCCGGGCTTCGCCGAGGTCCAGGCCAAGGGCGACGCCGCCCGCGACCTGCGCCGCATGCAGGGGCTGTGGCAGTACAACCAGATTCCTGTCGGCACCAAGGGAACGCAGTTCTCGGCGCAGATCTTCAGCAAGGCGCGCGTGGACGTGGACGGTAGCGGCCCCAAGCCGGTGCAACTGGTGTTCCGCGACCATCCGGAGTGGAAGCGCCACGCCTACCTGGTGCTGCAGGCCGGTGATTTCCGCTGCCCGCAGTGCAAGGTGCAGGTCAGCGTGGACGGCGGCAAGCCGATCGCGATGGCGGCCTGGCGGCCGAAGACCGACGAGGCCATCGCGATGTTCATCACCGACCAGAAGGCGCTGTGGAAGCTGGCGCGCAAGGCCAAGGTGATCAGCATTGAATTCCCGGTCAAGGCCGGCGGCACCCGCACGGCGGCGTTCGAGACCGGTGGCGTGGACACCCACCGCATGCCGAAGTGGTGGGAATGACCGGCGCAGCGCTGACGCCGGCAGCGCTGCCGCTGTCGGCGATGCATCACTGGGTGTTCGACATGGACGGCACGCTGACCGTGGCGGTGCACGATTTCGAACAGATCAAGCGTGCGCTGGCGATTCCGCTGGAGGAAGACATCCTCGCCCACCTGGCCGCGCTGCCGGCCGACCAAGCCGATGCCAAACACGCCTGGCTGCTTGCCCATGAGCGCGACCTGGCCGAGGGCGCACGCGCAGCACCCGGCGCGGTGGCGTTGGTCCGCGCGCTGCACGCCGCCGGCTGCCGACTGGGCATCCTCACCCGCAACGCGCGCGAACTGGCGCAGGTGACGCTGCAGGCGATCGGGCTGGCGGACGTGTTCGGCGCCGATGACATCRTCGGCCGCGACGAGGCCACGCCCAAGCCGTCGCCGGCGGGGCTGCAGTACTTCGTGCAACGCTGGCAGATCGACCCGCAGCGGGTGGTGATGGTCGGCGACCACCGTTTCGACCTGGAATGCGGCCGCGCCGCCGGCACCCGCACGCTGCTGGTGAATGCGCCGGACAACCCGTGGCCGGGCCTGGCATGTTGGCATCGCGCCGATTGTGGCGACGTGCTGGCGGAGTGGGCAGGGCAGGGGCCCTCGGCCTGATCGCTGGCCCCGGCGGAGCAGGCGCTGTGCCGGGTCGGCGATACCGGTCGGGTCGGATCCCGATCGACCGCCGTCATCACCGATCGGCGCGACCAACGCAGTGATCTGCGCCGCGGTAACGGCAGAAGCCGCCGTGATCCAACGTCATGCGTTCCAGCAGTGGCCAGCACGGTCGGCGGTCGGCGGTCGATCCGGAGCCGACCCTACCGCCGGGGACGGCGAGCGATTCACGGCGTCGTGGCAACGGAACCGCAAGCAGCCGGGCATGGCCCGACTCTACCCAGACACGTCCCGATCTACCGTCTGGTCAAGAGCCCCCTTGATGTTCAAGGGGGCGCGCCAACGGCGCGGGGATGAGGGGCCCGCGATTCGCCCTGGCGAATCGTGGACAGCGTTTGATCGCACCGCGATCAAACGTTCAGGGCGTAACCGAATTGCTGCTTGAACTGCTCGTTGAACTCATCAAAGGTGAAACGCTGGTTCTGCGTGCCCGGATGCTCGACCTTCAGCGCGCCCATCAGGTTGCCCATGCGGCCGATGGTCAGCCAGTCGTAGCCCTTTTCGATGCCGTAGATCAGGCCGGCGCGGAACGCGTCGCCACAGCCGGTCGGGTCGACCACGCGGCGCTCGTGCGCCGGCGGGATGTCGTAGGTCTTTTCGGGGGTGTGGATGACCGCGCCCTTCGGGCCTCGGGTGGTGATATAGGCCTTGACCCGGCTCACGATCGCCTTTTCGTCCCAGCCGGTGCGCTCCTGCAGCAGGTTGGACTCGTAGTCGTTGACCACCACGTAGTCGGCCTGCTCGATGAAGGTGCGCAGCTCCGGGCCGTTGAACAGCGGCATGGCCTGGCCGGGGTCGAAGATGAACGGGATGCCGGCGGCGAAGAATTCCTCGGAATTCTGGATCATGCCTTCGCGCCCGTCCGGGCCGACCAGGCCCAGGGTCACGCCCGGCACGTCTTTCACGTGGTTCTCGTAGGACCGCATCATCGCGCCCGGGTGGAAGGCGGTGATCTGGTTGTTGTCGTGGTCGGTGGTGATGAACGCCTGCGGGGTGAACAGCTCGTCGATCACCTTGACCCGGGCCAGGTCGATGCCCAACCCCTGGAAGTACTCCCGGTACGGGCCGAAGTCCGAGCCCACCGTGCCCATCGGGATCGGATCGCCGCCCAGCAGGTGCAGGTTGTAGGCGATGTTGCCTGCGCAACCCCCGAATTCACGACGCATGCGCGGCACCAGGAACGACACGTTCAGGATGTGCAC
>NZ_JBFULO010000332.1:0-4495 GCF_054049855.1 Stenotrophomonas sp. P5_B8
GCAGCTGGGTGACGTGGATGCCGACGACACGTTGGCGCCGGACGCGATGCTGGTGCGCTGGGTGCCGCTATGACCGCGCCATCGGTAGCGCTGACGGACCTGGCTGCCACGGTCGGGTTGATCGTGGACTGGCATGACGTGCACGGCACGGCGCGTCGGGTCGACCAGACCACGCTGCTGGCGGTGCTCGGAGCGCTGGAATGGCCGGCCGCCACCCCCGCACAGCGGATGGAGAGCCAGCAGCGCTGCCTGACCGAGCGGGCGCAGCCGAAGCTGCATACCGCACAGGTCGGCGCCACGCTCGTGATCGGTCCGGCCGATGCAGGGCAGGGGCAGTGGTGCGATGAGGAGGGACTTACCGAGGCCGCCAGCCAGGATGCGGCAGGTGGCTGGCGTTGCCCGCGGCGGCCCGGCTACTGGACGCTGCGCATCGGTGGCGGCGAACATGCCGTCGCCGTTGCGCCGGCCCAGTGCTTCAGCGTGGCCGATGCGACCGGCACGGAAACCCCGCGCCGATGGGGCGGCACGCTGCAGGTGTATGCGGGCCGCTCGCCCGGTGACGCCGGGATTGGCGACAGTGCGGGCGCGGCGGCGTGGTGCCGGCGGATCCGCGCGGCCGGCGGTGACGCGCTGACGCTCAGCCCGCTGCACGCGGCCGGCCGGATCGAAGCGCTGTACAGCCCGTACTCGCCGAGCGACCGCCGCTTTCTCGAACCGGTCTACACCGCGCCGCCTCCCTGGGTCGCCGATGACGACGACGCACTGCAGGCGCCGATGCCGACGCCCGACGGGTTGATCGACTGGGCGGGGGCGGCTGCGTACAAGTGGGCGCGATTGGCGCACTGGCACCAGTGGCTGGACGCCGCGCCCGAGAAGGTGCGTGAGGACCTGGATCGCCATCGACAGGAGGGCGGAACATCGCTCGCCCGGTTTGCCGCGTTCAACGCCGCCGCGCTGGGCCAGCCGGACCCGGCGCTGCAGGAATTCGCGCAGTGGTTGTCGACCCGAAGCTGGGCCCAGGTGCAGCAGCGCGCCCGCGCAAGCGGCATGGCGCTGGGGCTGATCGCCGATTTGGCGGTCGGCTTCGTACCGGACGGCGCCGAGGCGGCTGCCGCTGGCGATACCGCGCTGCGCGGGCTGGTGCTCGGGGCGCCGCCGGATGCGTTCGCGCCGCACGGCCAGGTATGGGGCGTGAGCAGCTATTCCGGCGATGGGCTGCGGCGCACCGGGTTTGCGCCATTCATCGACCTGCTGCGCGCGGTCATGCGTGATCGCGGTGGCGTGCGCATCGATCACATCCTTGGCCTGCAACGGCTGTGGGTGGTGCCGCACGGCGCAGGGTCGGAAGCGGGTGCATATCTGCGCTATCCGCTGGACGACCTGCTGAACCTGCTGGCACTGGAATCGTGGCGGCACCGCTGCATCGTCATCGGCGAAGACCTCGGCGTGGTGCCTGAGGGCATCCGTCAGCGGCTGGCCGAGCGCGGCGTGCTCGGGATGGATGTGCTGGCGTTCTCGCGCGCCAGCGATGGTGAATTCCTGCCGCCCAACCTGTGGCGGAAGATGGCGGTGGCCACCACGGGCACGCACGATCTACCCACCCTGGCCGGGTGGCAGCGTGGCGAAGACATCGCCGTGCGCGCGCAGCTGGGCAACGACAGCGCAGCGACCGTCGCGCAGGCCATGCAGCAACGTCGCCAGGAAGCGGCGCAGCTGGCCGCCGCGGTGGGCGCCGATGCGACGTGCCCGGAAGCGTTGCACGATGCGGCCATTGCGTTCGTGGCCGCCGGTCCTGCGCCGCTGGCGCTGCTTCCCGTGGAAGATGCGCTGGACCTGCGCGAGCAGGTGAACCTGCCCGGCACCGTGGCGGTGTATCCCAATTGGCGGCATCGCCTGCCGCAGCCATTGCCGCGGCGTACGCTGCACGCTACGTTGCGTCGGTTCGCGGCGGCGCGCGGCAGTGAACCCTGAGATGGTGCCGTTCCGCGCAACCGCACGGCTGCAGCTGCATGCCGGTTTCGATTTCGAGGCGGCGCGCGCGCAGGTGGCCTACTACGCGGCGCTGGGCATCAGCCATCTGTATCTGTCGCCGATCACCCGGGCGGTGCCCGGTTCGACCCACGGGTATGACGCGCTCGATCCGACCACGGTCAATCCGGCACTGGGCGGCGAAGCCGGGCTGGTACGCCTGGCCGGGCAGGCGCGCGCGCACGGCATGGGGCTCATCATGGATATCGTGCCCAACCACGTGGCCGCACACCCGGACAATCCGTTCTGGGCCGATGTGCTCGCCAACGGCCAGCGCAGCCGGTATGCGGCGTGGTTCGACATCGACTGGCAGGCGCCTGGCCGCGGCGGCAAGCTGTGGCTGCCGGTACTGGATCGCCCGCTGGCCACGGCGGTGGCAGAAGGGGGGATCCAGGTGGAACGCGATGCGGCGGGCACCGCCTGGCTGTCGCTCGGCGATGCCCGTTATCCTTTGGCGCCGGAAACCCACGCCGATGCCGTGCCGGGCATGGCAGCCGGACCGCTCACCGCATTGCTCGCCGGCCAGGCCTATCGGCTGGCGTGGTGGCGCAGTGGCGACGCGCAGGTCAATTACCGCCGGTTCTTCACCCTCACGGCGTTGGCGGCGCTGCAGATGGAGCGCGCCGAGGTCTTCGATGCGGTGCATGCATTGCCGCTGCGGTTGGCCGCCGACGGCGTGATCGACGGGGTGCGCGTGGACCATGTGGATGGCCTGCGTGATCCTGCCGCCTATCTGCGACGCCTGCGTGATGCGCTGGATGTGGCCGGCGCGGCACGCAACCTGGCCCCCGGCACGCTTGGGCTGTGGGTGGAAAAAATCCTCGGCCCCGATGAGCGGCTGCCACCGGATTGGCCCTGTGATGGCACCACCGGCTATGACCTCATGGACCAGGTGGGCGGATTGATGCATGACAGCGCCGGTGGCGCGGTGCTGGCACAGCAGTGGCGACAGGCGACGGGAGACGGGCGCAGTGTCGAGCAGGTCGAGCTGCAGGCGCGCGGTGAGGTGCTGGATAACGGGCTGCACGCCGAGTTCGAGGCACTGGCCGCGTTGCTGGCCGAGGTCGCCGACGAAGCCGGCGGCCAGGCGGCTGATTTCGGCAGGCCCCTGCTGGCCGCGGCGGTGGCCCGGTTGCTGGCGCATTTCCCGGTGTACCGCAGTTACCTGACCGGCGCGGCACCGGCCGCATTGGACCGGGTCTGGTGGCAGCGCGCAGCACGCGATGCCTGCGCCGGCGCCGACCCTGCCGTGACAGTGGTCATCGAGCAGATCCTGCGCTGGATGCTTGAAGCACCTGCGCCGATGGGCTCGCACGCGCTGCCGGCACGGTGCCTGCGGCTGCGCCAGCAGTTCCAGTTGCTGAGCGCGCCGCTCAACGCCAAGGCGGTGGAGGACTGCAGCTTCTATCGCTACGCCGCCCAGCTCTCGCGCAACGAGGTCGGCACGCATCCGTCGGTGCTGGGGCTGTCGCCGGACAGCTTCCACGCGCTGGCGGCCGAGCGCGGCCAGTTGCATCGGCGTGCGCTGCTGGCCACGGCCACCCACGACCATAAACGCGGAGAAGACGCGCGGATGCGGCTGGCGGTGCTGTCGCACTGGCCGACGTGGTGGGGTACCACTGCACGGCGCCTGGACCGCCTCGCCGCGCCGCTCGGCGTGGCCGCGCTGCATCCTGCCGATCGCCAGATGCTGTGGCAGACGCTGGTGTCGGCATGGCCGGCCCAGGTCGAGCAGCTACCGGACGACTTCAGCCCGCGCATCCGCCAATGGCAGCGCAAGGCGTTGCGCGAAGCCGGCGTGCGCAGCAGTTGGCGCAACCCCGACGCCGCCTACGAGCAGATCGCAGACAGGCTCGTCGACGACCTGCTGTCTGTATCCCGTGCGCAGCCGCTGCGGCACGCGCTGCGTGCGGCGGTGACGCGGCTGGCGCCAGCCGGTGCGCGCCTGAGCCTGGCCCAGACCGCGCTGCGCCTGACCGTGCCTGGCGTGCCGGATATGTACCAAGGCACCGAAACGTGGGACCTGTCGCTGGTGGACCCGGATAACCGCCGGCCGGTGGATTACCCGGCACGCCATCACGGACTGGATGACACCCGGGCGTGGTCGCAGCTGCTGGTGGCGTGGCACGACGGCGCGGCAAAGACGCGCCTGCTGCGCGACCTGCTGCAGTTGCGGCGCGCGATGCCGGCGTTGTTTGCGCACGGCGATTACCAACCGCTGGATACCACCGCGCCCGATCGCGTGCTGGCGCTGAGCCGCACGCACGCGCAGCAACGCGTGGTGCTGGTGGTGGCCATCGATACCACCGCCGGCCCGGCGGCGCAGGCGAGCGCCGCGCTGCCGGGGCGTTTCTGGGGCGGGGCGCGCGTGAACGTCCCGCCTGGCCGTTATCGCAACGTACTCACCGGCCTGTCTGTAGATATTCAAGCCGTTGGCATTCCCCTGCGGGTGCTGTCTGCGGACAGC
>NZ_JBFULO010000333.1:0-4468 GCF_054049855.1 Stenotrophomonas sp. P5_B8
GGTTAACCGGCGTCGGTGTCGCGCACCTCGCGCCACGCCGGCAAGCGATAGCGCTGCTGCTGCCACCGCATCAGCAGTGCCATCGCGCCACCGAACAGCAGGCCGGCCACGCCGGCACCGCCCAGTACGCCCGCCGTCGGCAGCATGGCGCTGCGCGCGAACAGCAGCCACATCAATCCGCCCCATCCCAGCGCGAACATCGCGCCCATCAGCATGGCGTTGGCGACGAAACCGGCCAGCACTGGCGGCGGCACGGCCAGGCCCGTCCGCCACAGCAGCCGGTACAACAGCGGCGCCTGCATCTGCGCGGGGACGCCGGCGGCCTGCATGACCTGCAGCGCTGCACGGATTCGAGCGGGATAAGCCTGCATGTTTTTCCTTCAACGAACGCAGGGCGCGCATGGCTCCCTGACGTGCTTGTGATGTTCAGGACGTCAAACGCAGAACGGCCACCCGAGGGTGGCCGTTCTGGTACCGCGACAACCGAAGTCGTCGGCGGGAATTACTGGGCCTTGGCAGCCAGGCGGGCAGCCTTGGCCTGCGCAGCGGCAGCCAGATCTTCCTTGATGCGGGCAGCCTTGCCTTCCAGGCCACGCAGGTAGTACAGCTTGCCGGAGCGGACCTTGCCACGACGCTTCACTTCGACCGAGTCGATGATGGCGCTGTGGGTCTGGAAGACGCGCTCGACGCCGTAGCCGTGCGAGATCTTGCGCACGGTGAAGGCGGAGTTCAGGCCGGCGTTCTTGGTGCCGATCACGACGCCTTCGTAAGCCTGCACGCGCTCACGGTTGCCTTCCTTGACCTTCACGTTGACGACGACGGTGTCACCCTGGCTGAACTTCGGCAGCTCGCGGGTAATCTGGGCGGATTCGAAGTCCGAAAGGATGGATTTGTTCAGCTTGCTCATGGGTGCACCGGTAGTGTTCGGGTGGTCGTGTCGTTCGACAACGTGGGCTCATGCAGTCACCGGACTGTGCTGCACGTTTTTTGTAGGGATTCCTGCCAATCGACCCCCAAAGGGCCGATGGCAATCCCGAATTGTAAACAAGAACCGGCCCCTGCGCTAGGGGTTCGATTCCTTGGGCAGGGCCTGCCGCGCCTGCTCCAGCAGGAGGCGGTCGGCCTTGGACAGCGTGCGCTCGTCCAGCAGGTCCGGGCGCCGCAGCCAGGTCCGCAGCAGCGACTGCTGGCGGCGCCAGCGGGCGATGGCGGCATGGTTGCCCGAGCGCAGCACGTCCGGGACTTCGCCCCATTCATGCTGGGCCGGATGGCTGAAATGCGGGCAGTCCAGCAGCCCCTGCGGGCCTTCGAAACTGTCCTGGACCGCCGATTCGGCATCGCCCAGCGCGCCCTCCTGCAGACGGGTCACCGCATCGACGATGACCGCCGCGCCCAGCTCGCCGCCGGACAGGACGTAATCGCCGAGCGAGATTTCCTCGGTGACCTCGGCCTCGAGGAAGCGCTCATCGATGCCTTCATAGCGGCCGCACAGCAGGATCATCCGCGGCAGGGCCGCCAGTTCGCGCACCCGGGCCTGGGTCAGCGGCTTGCCCTGCGGGCTGAGGTAGATCACCGGCGCGGGCGCCGGATCGGCCGCCTTGGCCGCGGCCAGGCAGGCGCGCAACGGCTCGATCAGCATGACCATGCCCGGGCCACCCCCGAAGGGACGGTCGTCCACCCGGCGGTAGTTGCCGGCGGCGTAGTCACGCGGATTCCAGCCATGCAGGTCGAGCAGGCCGCGCTCGGCCGCACGGCCGACCACGCCCAGCGCGGCCGACTGCGCCATGAACTCGGGGAACAAGGTGATGACGTCGATACGCACCCGGTCAGAACTCCGGGTCCCAGTCGACCACGATCAGGTTGGCCTCGAAATCCACCGACACCACGAAGTCCGGCTGCACGAACGGAATCATCCGCTCACGATCGCCCTGTACCACCAGCACGTCGTTGGAGCCGGTCGAGAACAGGTGCGAAGCCCGCCCCAGTTCGACGCCATCGACGGTACGTACCTGCAACCCCTCCAGATCGACCCAGTAATACTCGTCGGGCTTCGGCGGCGGCAGCGCGCTGCGTGCTACATAAACTTCGGTTCCGTACATCGCCTCGACCACATCGCGGTCGGTGATATCGGGAAACACCGCGACCAGATGCTTGCCGGACTGACGTCCGCGCGCGCCGCTGAGGGTGCTCTCCTGGCCGGCGGGTGTACGCAGGATCCAGGGCTGGTATTGGAAAATGGCGGTACGCGGCTCGGTCCAGGACTCGAGCTTGATCTCGCCTCGCACACCAAAAGCGCCGACAATCCTGCCCAGCAGGATGCGGCGCTCGGTATCTTTCATCTGTATAGACCGGTGGACCGCGGCAGGCGCGGCCCTTCAGGATCAGGCCGCGGAGGCCTGGGCCTTGGTCGCTTCCTTGTACAGGTTGCGGACCTTGTCGGTCATCTGGGCGCCGTTGGCAACCCACTTGTCGACCAGCGGCAGGTCCAGCACGATGCGGGATTCCGCACCCTGGGCCACCGGGTTGTAATAACCGACGCGCTCGATGTTGCGGCCGTCACGGGCGCTGCGCGAGTCGGTCACGATGATGTGGTAGAAGGGACGCTTCTTGGCGCCGCCGCGGGTCAGTCGAATCTTGACCATGGTGTTGTTTCCTCAATTGCCCAGTCGCCAGGATGGCGCGGTAAGCCGGCGATTATAGCGGCGGCCTGCGGTCATTCCAAGTCTGTGAAGACCGCCGAAGCTGAACAGGGCCTACCCGACGCCGCCAATTGCCCCGATCGGCTGCCACGGGGCCGTTTCCAGGATCCCCCGCGCGCGCTGGCAGAAGGCCTCCGACGCGGCGAAGGTGACCGCGTCGATCGCCGAGATCGGCCAGACCCCGGCCGCGTTGCACGCGATGGCGCCGTCGAAGCCGTCCAGTTCGGCCAAGGCCACCTCGCGCACCTGCTGCACGTCACCTGCGAACCCCGCCTGCAACAGCCGCTCATGCGTACCGCGCAGGGCCGGGGCCTGCGGCCAGACGATCTGCTGGCCACGCTGGAAGGCGATGTTCCAGGTAGTGCCCTCGCCAACCTCCCCGTCCGGGGTGACGAAGAGCGCATCGTCGAAGCCGTCCCGCATCGCGCGCCGGCGCTGCTCGAACAGCGGGAAGGTACCGACATGCTTGAGGTGCGGCAGCTCGCGCTGGTACATCACCGTGCGCACGCGCCGCGCGTCGGCCGGCATGTGGACCGGCGTGCCCACCGCCACCAGCACGTCCACCGCGACCGCTTCCAGCGGCTGGCGGAAATCGAACTGGCGCGAGAACACCGTGACCCGCAGCGAGGCATCGCGCAGGTCGTCCGACTGCAGCGCGTGCTGCATCCACGCCCGGACCTGGCCCAGGTCCAGGACGCTGCCGAACAGCGCTTCGGTGCCCTGCTGCAGCCGTTGCAGGTGCAGGTCCAGGCCCTGCACCGCCCCGCCACGCACCTGCAACGAAGTGAAGTGCCCGTAGTTGGTCAACGCGCCGGCCAGGTCGTCGGCGCTGGCGCGGTGGCCATTGCAGTAGAAGCTCATCGGAGCAGCGCCCGGGCGTCGGACCACATCTGCTGCAACACCTGCGCCGCCGGGCGCGCCGGCGCCATCCACGCGGACTGCCCGGCCCACGCCTGCATCGCATCGACGTTGCTGTCACCGGTGGCCTGCGCGCGCATCGGTGCGGTCAGCCCGCGCTGCACCGGGTACGGGCGTGGTGGAGGTGCATCGGCCGCAGCGGCAGCACGCACATACGCGGTGGCCAGGCCACGGCCGAGGCGACCACTGAAGGCCCGCGTGGGCCAGGTATCTTCCGGCTCCGCGTCCGCCAAGGCCTGCGACCAGGCCGGGTTCAAGCTGCACTCGGGCGTGCGCAGGAAGGCGGTGCCCACCTGCACCGCACTGGCACCCAGGGTCAGTGCCGCCGCGATGCCACGTCCATCGGCGATGCCGCCGGCCGCGATCACCGGGACGTCCAGATGATCGGCCAGCCGCGGCAGCAGCGCGAACAACCCGACCAACTGGCGTTCGGCCGCGTCAGGGTCGAAGGCACCGCGATGCCCACCGGCTTCAGCGCCCTGCGCGACCACCGCATCGGCACCGGCGGCCTGTGCGACCCGCGCCTCGGACAAGGTCGTCGCACAGGCGATCCAGGCGATGCCCACGTCCTTCAGGCGCTGCACCTGCGCGGCGGAAAACACGCCCATGATGGTTGAGGCCACCGCCGGTCGCGCGCTGATCAGCGCGTCGAACTGCGCATCGAAATCGGCCGGGCCCGCATCACCGGCAGTGGCCGGCACCTCCGGGCCCCACTGCGCAAGGAAGCGACGGCTGGCCGCTTCTGCATCGGCATCGCGCCGCGGCAGCGGATCGGGTATCCACACATTCACTTGCGCCGGACCGCTGGACTGCGCGCGGAAGTCGGTCATCCACGCCACGATGTCCTGCGG
>NZ_JBFULO010000334.1:0-4450 GCF_054049855.1 Stenotrophomonas sp. P5_B8
TCTGCGCCACGTCCTCGCCGAACAGCAGCGTGGACGGGTACTTGGCCATCAGTTCGTGCAGACCCTGGTTGATCTGGATCGCCAGGTGCCGCGGCGGTTGCCGCTCGGGCAGCTGCGCCTCGCTGCCGAAGGCCGCCAGGCGCGCGTCGGCTGCGGCCACCCGGCCGGCCTCGGCCTGCACCGCCGCCGGCGAGTACGGCGCCAGCGGGGCCACGATCTGCGCCAGGCCTTCCAGCTTGGGACGTCGGTCGGCCTCGGCGGCAGCGGCAAAGCAGCGCGCGCGCATCGCCTCGTAGCGCTGCAGCAGCGTTTGACGATCCATCCACCCCGTTTCCAGCGCGATCTGCGCCGAGCGCAGCAGCGGATCGGCGGCTTCGGCCGCGCACAGTTCCGGCAACGGCCGCCACTCGATTTCGAAATCGGTGCCGGCATGGCCCATCAGCCGCGTGGTGCGCAGGTGCAGGAAGGTCGGCCGCCGCGTGCGCCGGCAGTGCTCCAGCGCGCGTTGCACCTGTGCATGGCCGCTGGCCAGGTCCAGGCCATCGGCAAAGAAGTAGTCCAGGCCCGGACGGTGGCTGAAGTTCTGCGCGATCCAGCCGTCCGGGGTTTTCACCGAGATGCCGATGCCGTTGTCTTCGCAGACGAACAGCACCGGCGCCGGCAGCCGCTGGTAAGCCGCCCAGGCGGCGGTATTGAAGGCGGTCTGCGCGGTGGCGTGGTTGGAAGAGGCATCGCCGAAGGAGCAGATCACCACGCTGTCGTCGGGGATGGGCAACGTGTGCCCGATGCGCCGCCCGCTCTCGATGGCCATGGCCGTGCCCAACGCCTTGGGCAGGTGCGAGGCGATGGTGGAGGTTTGCGGCAACACCCACAGCGGCTTGCTGCCCCACACCTTGTGCCGCCCGCCACTGGCCGGGTCATCGCAACTGGCGGCAAATGACAGGGCCGCATCCAGCACGGGATCCATGTCCGGCAACTGGCGGAAGCGCTCGGCCATGAACGCGCCGGAACGGTAATGCAGGAACGCCGGATCGGTGTGCCGCGCCAGCCGCGCCACCAGCGCGTTGCCCTCGTGGCCGGACGAGCCGATGGTGTAGAAAACCTTGTTCTGCACGCGCAGTACGCGCGCCATCAGGTCCAGGTGGCGGCTGATCAGCTGCGACTCGAACAGCGCATCGAAGCCCTGCGCATCCAGCGTGCTGCCCGGCAGGATCGGCGCGTCAGGCGCAGGCCGCGGGGTCGGATCGCCCTGCCACTGCTGCACGAAGTCGATGAAGTTGGCGTCGCAGATCTCGGCCCGGTTGAGGGCTTTCATGCGGGCGGGAATCGGATCGGGAACCACGGCAAACATCCATCAGCCTCCGTGACGCGCGGCCAAAGCGACCACGCCGGAAGTCTGGCCGCAACCCGCGCCGCTTGCCAAGCGCGGGTGCAGCATGGCCATCAGCCGGCGCGGCGCGCCCGCCATTGCTCGCGCGACTGGCCCCAGATTTCAATGGGCTTGCCGCCGTGCGGTGGAGGGAGTTCGCCCATGCGCAGCAACGTGCTGCCGAGCTTGCGCGCGACGACCTTGGAATTTTCGTTGGCCGCATCGATGGTGTGGATCACCTCGTCCCAGCCCAGTGTGGCAAACGCCCAGTCGATGCTGGCAACGGCCGCTTCCGGTGCATAACCGCTGCCCCAGCTTTCGCGCCGGATGCTCCAGCCGACTTCAGTGCCCGGCCAGTCCAGCGGCTGCCACGGCCCCATCCGACCGACCCAGTCGCCGCTGCTCTTTTCGATCACCGAAAACATCGAGAAGCCATACAGATGCCAGCTGCCGGCCAGGCAACTGAAGCTTCGCCAGGCCTGCGAAGGCGCCTGTACGCCACCGAGGTGCTGCATGACCTCCGGGTCGGTACAGAACCGCAGGAATGCGTCGAAGTCTTCCGCGCGCGGCGGGCGCAGGATCAGCCGTTCGGTTTCCAGCTGCAGGTCGAAAATGCTCATGCCGATGCCTGTTGATGTGCCGGCATCGATCTTGGCAGACGCGGCTCGCCCAGGCCAATGGATGTCATTGATCGGGCCTGCCCGTTGGGCTGGCGGCGGCAGCAAAACGCAACAGGCCGGACTAGGCCGGCCTGTTGCTCGCCCCATCACGCGGCGCGAAACATTACTGCTTGTTCGAATCCAGTGCCGCGGTCTGGGTGACCAGCTGGCCATCGATCACCGGCAGGCGATCGCTGCTCGGCTTGTTGTCCATCTTCACGGTCTTTTCGGCGCCATCGTAGCGGTAGGTCACGTTGTAGCCGGTGACCGCGTTGCTGGTGCCCATCGGAATGCGGTTGCCCGGCTTGCTGGCCATGCGCATGGTGCCGGTGGTGCCGTCTTCGTTGCGGTAGGTCACGTTGTAGCCGGTGACCTTGGTCGACTCGGAGGTCGCCGTTTCGGTATGGCACTGGCGCTCGGTACGGTTGACCACGCGGCCACCGACGTGACGCTTGTCGACCGTGTTGCCGATCAGGCCACCGGCCACGGCGCCTGCCGCGGTGGCGGCCTTGCGACCATTGCCGCCGCCGACCTGGTTGCCGAGCAGGCCACCGATGACCGCACCGGCGACGGTGCCGCCGACGTTGCCGTCGCGCTCGGGCAGACGCTCCTGCACGACCACGTCCTGGCAGACTTCATGCGGGGTCTGGGTGGTGGAGGTTTCGCGCACCGGCTCGGTACCGATCACGGTGGCGTAGGCCTTTTCCTTCCTGGTCAGCGGATCGACCTTGACGATATCGGCGTATTCCAGCTTGCCCGCCTTGTCCTGGACCGCGACCGCATCGGTGCGCGACCCGTCGTCGGCCAGCGGGGTGGTGTCCAGGGTGGGCCGGGTCTGCGTCGCCGTCACCGGATCGGGGGCGGACGAGCCACTCTTCATGAAGGCGGCGGTGGCGATGCCGCCGACGAGCAGCGCGCCAGCGGCGACCAAAGCAGTGGTGGTGGTACTTTTCATAACCGGCTCCCTGCGGACGATCCGCAACGTTCTTGAGCGGATTCCAGCATGCGGTGCCTGAACGGAATCTCCACAGTGCGTGCACACCACCCTTACCCATTCAGGTTCTGTGTCGCTGGGGCTCGTGATAGCGTTTACAGCATCTGTCCGAGGAGAGCGTCATGGCCAATCCCCTGCTGCTGCCGATGCTGGAATGGGCGCGTCGGTTGTGCTATCCCACCTTGTTCAAGCTCACCGCCGGCCTGTTCGCGCTGACCCTGTTCATTCCCGATCCGGTGCCGTTCGTGGACGAGATCCTGCTCGGCCTGGGCACGTTGCTGCTGGCCAACTGGAAGAACCGCAGCGCGGCCGTGCCGCCGGCCCTGCCGGGCAAGCGCCGCGCGTGATCCTGGTCGACAGTCATTGCCACCTTGATGCCGGACAGTTCGATGCCGACCGTCCCGAGGTGATTGCGCGGGCGCGTGCGGCGGGGGTGGGCACGCAGGTCGTGCCAGCGGTGACCGCCGCCAGCTGGCCGAAGCTGCGCCAGACCTGCCAGATGGCCCAGGGACTTCATCCGGCCTACGGGCTGCACCCGATGTTCCTGGCCGAGCACCGGGCCGAACATCTTGACGAACTGCGTGGCTGGATCGAGCGTGAGCGCCCGTGCGCGGTTGGCGAATGCGGGCTGGATTTCTTTGTCGAGGGGCTGGATGCGGAGCTGCAGCAGCAGTACTTCGTGGGACAACTGCGGCTGGCGCGCGAATTCGATCTGCCGGTGATCGTGCATGCACGGCGTGCGGTGGATGCGGTGATCGCCGCGATCAGACAGGTGGGCGGGCTGCGTGGCGTCGTCCACAGTTTCCCGGGCAGTCCGGAGCAGGCCGCGCACCTGCACAAACTGGGTTTTCTGGTGGGACTGGGCGGCCCATTGACGTACGACCGTGCGCAGCGGTTGCAGCGGCTTGTGGCACAGATGCCGCTGGAACAGCTGCTGCTGGAAACCGACGCGCCGGACCAGCCGGATGCGGGCATCCGTGGCGAACGCAACGAGCCTTCGCGGCTGCCGGTGATCCTGGAGACGGTGGCGCGGCTGCGCGGGCAGCCGGCCGAGGAGATTGCCGCGCGGACCACGGCCAACGCGCGCGCACTATTCGGCCTTGCCGATCCCCACTGAACCCTCTGACTGCTGCAGGTGTCCGCGCMCGATGCCGCACCAGCACAGCGCACCTACCAACACCAGCAGTCCTGCCGAAATGCCGATCGATGCGTGCATGCCTCGCATGAAGGCATCTGACGCGCCATTTCCTATCAAATTACCGAATATGGCGACCCCAAGCATGCCGCCGACCTGCCGCGCGCAGTTGAGCACACTGGACGCGATGCCTGCTCGCGACCCGTCAACCGAGGCGAGCGTGGCATTGGTCATCGTCGGCACCACCAGCGCCACTCCGCTGGCCGCCAGCACCATCGGCACGATCAAGGGCG
>NZ_JBFULO010000335.1:0-4441 GCF_054049855.1 Stenotrophomonas sp. P5_B8
GGCCACGGCTGTTKCTCTTGCGGACCTGCAGCATGGGATGCTCCTTGTTCGACAGTTTCGATGATGGTCGGGGTGGCGTTTGCCGCTGCCCTTTCCTGTTGGCGCCAGTATCCGCTTGCACCTCGGGTTTGAAAAACGGATAGTTTCGTAAGCCATCATCGAAAAATTCGAATGCTCAAGCTCAGCCTCGACGCCCTGCAGATCCTTGATGCCATCGACCGACGCGGCTCGTTCGCGGCGGCCGGCAAGGCGCTGCACAAGGTGCCTTCGACCATTTCCTACACCGTGTCCAAGCTCGAGCAGGACCTGGGCGTGCAACTGTTCGACCGCATCGGGCCGCGCGCCCAGCTGACCGCGGCCGGGCAGGCGCTGCTGGAAGAGGGGCGGCACCTGCTGCGGGCGGCCCGCGAGCTGGAGATGCGGGTGCGCCGGGTAGCGTCGGGCTGGGAGGCGGAGCTGACCATCGCGGTCGATTCGATGTTCCCCCCGTCGCTGCTGGCTGAGGACGTGCGCGCGTTCAATGCGGTGGCCGAGCAGACCCGGGTGCGGCTGCTGTGCGAGTCGTTGTCCGGCACCTGGGAGGCGCTGCTGGACCGGCGTGCGGACCTGCTGGTGGGGGCGGCAGGCGAAGGGCCCAGTGGTGGTGGCTATGTGGTCGAGCCGATGGGCGTGGTGGAATTCGTGTTCGCGGTGGCGCCTTCGCATCCGCTGGCCGCGGTCGCCGGTCCCCTGGACCGCGAGCAGCTGGCCGCGCATTGCGCGATCGCGGTGGCTGATTCGGCGCGTCGGCTGCTGCCGCGCACCGTCGGCCTGCTGATGGGGCAGGAAACGGTGACCGTGCCGGACATGGTCAGCAAGTTCCGTCTGCAGTGCGCCGGGCTGGGCTTTGGCTTCCTGCCCGCGCCGTACGTGCGGCACGCGGTGGCGCAGGGCCGGTTGGTGATCAAGCCGGTTGAGGAACCCAAGCCGGACGAGACGTTCTGGCTGGCCTGGCGGCCGGGTGAGGAGGGGGCCGCGCTGCGCTGGTGGCGTACKCGGATGCAGGGGCCGCAGGTGATGGCGGGCTGGTGGCCGACGATGGAGGCGTGGCTGGGGTGAGTGCGGCGCCGCCGGCGACTCCAGGCATCGGCGTCCGCAACGGTCGCGCCCTTCAAGCTGAATCATTGCCGCCGTGTCATCGGATGGTCATACGGATGCGATAGAGCGCCGACCGCGCGATCCGTAACCTGCCTGACTCAATCGGATTCCCCCTGTATCCCCATGAAGCGCCTGCTGCTGTTGTTGCTGGCCGGGGCCGGCCTGTGGCTGGCCGCCTGCTCCCCGCTGACCTCCACCTCCCGCTCGACCTCGCTCAGCGATCGCCTGGTCGCGCCGGGCGGGGTGTCCACGTTGCTGGACATCCCGCGCATCGCCGAGGCCGTGGACAGCGTGCCCAACCGGCACGGCCGGGTGACCGGGCGTGCCGGTGTGCCGATCTTCTGGCGGGCCTTCGACCCGGGCCAGTACGGGTTGCGCTACGCCTATCTGGCCCAGCAGCACGACAACGGCGAGCCGCTGCGCACCGGCCTGGCGCTGGACCTGCCGCATCCGTTCCAGCCGCAGGCACCGCGCGGCACGGTGGTGCTGCTGCACGGCTGGATGATGAACGGCGATGCGATGCTGCCGTGGTCATTGCAGCTGGCCCAGTCCGGCTACCGTGTGGTCACCATCGACCTGCGCAACCACGGGCATTCGGGTGCCGGACCGTCGGGGTATGGCACGTTCGAATCCGATGACGTCATCGATGTGATCAATGCGCTGCAGGCGCGGCATGAGGTGGTTGGGCCGCTGTATCTGTTCGGCGTGTCCTACGGCGCGGCCACTGCGTTGTTCACTGCCGACAAGCTGGGCGACCGGGTTGCCGGGGTGGTGGCGATGGAGTCCTTCGCCAACGCCGGCGATGCCATCCGCAGCATGATTCCGCACCTGATGTCATTGCAGCCCAGGGGCTGGAAGGCGCAGGCGATGGCCGCCTACGGGCGCTGGCGCTACGGCAGCCAGGACATCAACCAGGTGATCGCCGCGGCCAGCCAGCGCCTGGACCTGGACCTGGACCGCGTGGATGTCGCGCGCGCGCTGGCCGATACGCGCGCCTGTGTGCTGTTGCTGCACGGCCAGGACGACCAGCATGTGCAGGTGAGCCAGGGGCGTCGACTGGCGGCGGCCAGTCCGCGCGTGCATTACATCGAGATGCGCGGCGAAGACCACATCACCTTGCCGTTGCGAGTGGACCTGCTGGGCGGGGTGGTGGACGACTGGCTGGCGCAGGAAGGCCGTGCCGGGGCCCAGTGCGCGTCGCCGGCGTTGCCGGAGGAGGCCGATCGAATGGCAATGGCGCAGGTAGCGGCCACGCCGCGCGGATGATGCGTCGTTCCGTAGACGGGTAGTGCCGGCCGCTGGCCGGCTCCAGGCGGTCTTCCCGAGTGCATCGCGCTGTGTCCTCGCTCGGGTCTGTCGCGAGCGTATGGGCCCCGTAGCGGCCAGTGCGCCCCTGGCGCAAATGTCCCCCGGCCGCGTGGCGGCCTCCTCCTTGATTTTGCCCAGGGGCGTACCGGCCGCTACGGGACTCGGCTTGCGGTAAGCAGTTAAAAGCCAGGCATTTCTGAAGTGGGTCGGTGGGTCGGGCGTTGGGCCCCATGCCCTTTCCGGCGAATGTCCCCCGGCGTCGGCCTGCGGCCGCCACCTCCTCCTTTATTTCGCCTCCAAGGGCATGCGGGCCCAGCGCCCGACCCACCGACTCGCCGACCCGCTGCGTGGGAAAAGATCCAGAGCGCGCTTCGTGCTTGCCCCGCATGGGAGCGGAGAACCAAAAAAAACAGCAGCCGATGGCTGCTGTCTTCGTCTATGCAATGGTGCGCCCGGAGAGATTCGAACTCCCGACCGCCTGGTTCGTAGCCAGGTACTCTATCCAACTGAGCTACGGGCGCATTTGCATTGTCTGGTTGTCTTTCCTGCCGCGCGTGTTGCCACGTTCGACGGGAGGGCAGGGCGGGCCTGCCGTGCGATGTAATGGTGCGCCCGGAGAGATTCGAACTCCCGACCGCCTGGTTCGTAGCCAGGTACTCTATCCAACTGAGCTACGGGCGCATTTACATCGCGTTGTACTACTGCTGCCAGCGGCGGAGCTGACAACCTGTTGATGGTGCGCCCGGAGAGATTCGAACTCCCGACCGCCTGGTTCGTAGCCAGGTACTCTATCCAACTGAGCTACGGGCGCGTCAACAGGAGCGGAATTATGCGGATGCACGTCGCATTCGTCAACGCTTTTGTGAAGGTCTTCATTCAAATGAATGAAAAAGCAGCGCTGCCACGGCCGTCGGGGATTTCATCCAGGCGAAGTGATCGGCACGCGCGCCAAGGGCTGCGGGTGACACCACGCTGAGCGTGGCGTCCACCTGCGGCATCTTGGCCAGCAGGCCCTGCATGGAGGAGGGCGGGGCCAGCCAGTCGTGTTCCATCACCACGGCGGTGGCGTGCGCGCGCACGCCGCGCAGACCGGCTTCAAGATCGTCGCCGATGCCCACCCCGGCATAGCGGTTGTTCAGTCCCACCTTGGCCCAGTCGGCGATCAGGCCACGCGCTTCGGTGCCGCCGAAGCCGAGCCGGCGACCGTGCAGCACGCCCTGGCGCTGCGCCAGCCACGGCAGGAACCGGTAGATCAGGGGCAGGGTCCAGCCGCGCGGCGCCGGGAAGGTGCGCCAGTACGGCGTGCCGCTGGCGACCAGCCACAGGCGCTGGAAGACAGCGGGGTGCAGGCCGGCGAAACAGCAGGCCAGCTGTCCGCCGAGGCTGTGGCCACCGATGATGCGTTCGACAGACGCACCGGCATCCAGCTGCGCCAGGCTGGCGGGCAGGTCCAGCGCCAGGATCTCGCGATAGCCCCAATCTTGTGTGTGCGACGGGCGCAGGCTGCTGCTGCCGTTGCCCCGCCATTCGTGCAGGTACACCGCCACGCCGTGTGCGGCCAGCGCGTCGGCCAGTGGCAGGTAGTGGCGCGCGGCCACCCCCAGTGCCGGTAACCAGAGCAGTCGCGCGCGCGGCTGTGCCGGCACCCGCGCCAGCAGCGCGAAGCGATGGCCGTCGGCGGCGACCACCGGAAGTGCCTGTGCGTCGATCATGCCGGGCGTGCTGCGCCGAAGTGGTCGATCACCAGCACCTCGCTGCGGCCGGGGTAGTAACCGCCCTGCAGGCCACGCGCGACGTAGTCGATCGCCGCTTCGCAGGCGTTGGGCAGCGACAGGCCCTGGCACAGCTGCGCGGCGATCGCCGAGGCCAGCGTGCAGCCGGTGCCGTGCGCATCCACTGGCAGCCGGGTATGGATGAACTCTTCGCGGGTGACGCCGTCGAAGTACCGATCGATCACGCGGCTGCCTACTTCCAGATGGCCGCCCTTGAGCAGCAC
>NZ_JBFULO010000336.1:0-4437 GCF_054049855.1 Stenotrophomonas sp. P5_B8
GGCTGGCGGATCGAAGGTTGCGGTGTTGGTGGATTCGGGAGTTGAATTGAAGGATTAGGAATTCGGAATTCGGAATTCGGGGATTCGGGGATTCGGAATGCGCCAGGCCTCCTCGCTCCCGGACTGACCCGCTCTTGAGCCCAATAACTCACAGGCCAACTCTCCAGGTGGCGGTGCGGGTGGGATGGCGGGACCGTTGGGCGCCATGGATGGCGCCCGCGAGCCCCCAGGGATGGGTTTACGGCGTGTCCCGCCATCCCRCCCGCGCCGACGCCCGCGACGTAGCCGAGATGCCGAGTGCCTTACCCGCGACGTAGCCGAGATGCCGAGTGCCGATACCCGCGACGCAGCCGCAGAGGCAAGGCCGTGGCCGTCAGCCCCTGCTGTTCAGCTTTTACAATACGGCAGCCGGAAGCATCCCAAACCATTGCACCAGCGCGGTGCAACGGCTATGATCAGTGGCTTAGCGGATTGACCACTCCCATCCCGTCAACGGATGAGAAGGGTCCCGCAACCGGCTTCCAGGAACGGCAACCTGTACCCAGGCCGCCGTGACCCCCCGGAACGCTGGGCTCGCAGGAACGCACACCGCGTGTGTTCCCGCTACCGGAATCCAGCATGACCGGAGTTGTACCGGACAAGGGGCCCAGCGGGCCCTTTGTTGTTTCCGGAAGGTGGTCCGTTCGCCGGACCAAGCCCGTATCTCTTTCAACGAACAAGGCAGACTGTGAGCGACAAGGCAACCGAAATCGCGAATCTGCTCGCCCCCACCGTTCAGTCGCTGGGTCTCGAGCTGCTGGGCGTGGAATACCTCACTGCCCCGGGTGGTGCGACGCTGCGCCTCTATATCGACGTGCCGCTGGCCGAACAGCCCGAGCGCATCGTCAACATCGACGACTGCGAACGCGTCAGCCGCGAAGTCTCCGCACAGCTGGACGTGGAAGACCCGATCACCGCCAATTACACCCTGGAAGTGTCCTCGCCTGGCGTCGACCGCCCGCTGTTCACCGGCGAGCAGTTCGAGCGCGCCATCGGCGAATCGGCCAAGGTCACGCTGAAACTCCCGCAGGACGGCCGTCGCCGACTGCAGGGTGAAATCCTCGCTGTGGACATCGAACAGGGCACCGTCACCTTCAAGGTCGACAATTCCCCGTTCACCGCCGATGTCGAGAATATCGACAAGGCACGCATCATGCCGGACTGGKCCGCCCTCGGCCTCGCTCCGACCAAACCGACTGGCCCGGCACCCAAGCAGGGTGGCAAGGCGAACAAGAAACCATCCAACGAGCCGGCGGCCAAAAAGCCGCGCGCGGAGTGAGCCAATGAGCAAGGAACTTTTGCTGGTAGTGGATGCGGTCGCCAATGAAAAGGGCGTTCCGCGTGAAGTGATCTTCGATGCCATCGAGGCAGCACTGGCGTCGGCGGCGAAGAAGCGCTACCCCGATGAAGAAGTGCTGGCCCGTGTGTCGATCGACCACAAGGACGGCAACTACGAGACCTTCCGCCGCTGGGAAGTGGTGGCCGATGACGTGGTGATGGAATCGCCCGACCGCCAGATTCGTCTGATGGATGCCATCGACGAAGCCGAAGGCGTGGAAGTCGGCGACTACATCGAAGAACAGATCGAAAACCCGGACTTCGGCCGTATCGCCGCACAGGCCGCCAAGCAGGTGATCGTCCAGCGCGTGCGCGAAGCCGAGCGCCAGCAGGTCGTCGATGCGTGGAAGGATCGTGTCGGCGAGCTGGTCACCGGTGTGGTCAAGCGCGCCGAGCGCGGCAACATCTATGTCGACCTCGGTGGCAACGCCGAAGCCTTCATCCCGAAGGACAAGGGCATTCCGCGCGACGTCCTGCGTGCCGGCGACCGCGTCCGCGGTTACCTGGCCGAAGTGCGCTCCGAGCCGCGTGGCCCGCAGCTGTTCATCAGCCGCGCCGCGCCGGAATTCATGATCGAACTGTTCAAGCTCGAAGTGCCGGAAGTCGGCCAGGGCCTGGTCGAGATCAAGGCCTGCGCACGTGATCCGGGCGACCGCGCCAAGATCGCCGTGCTCGCCCACGACGCCCGCACCGATCCGATCGGTGCCTGCATCGGCATGCGCGGTTCGCGTGTGCAGGCCGTGTCCAACGAGCTCAACGGTGAGCGCGTGGACATCGTGCTGTGGAACGAGAACCCGGCCAACTTCGTCATCAACGCGATGGCGCCGGCCGAAGTGCAGTCGATCATCGTCGACGAAGAAAAGCATTCGATGGACCTGGCCGTCGCTGAAGAGCGTCTGGCCCAGGCGATCGGCAAGGGCGGCCAGAATGTGCGCCTGGCCAGCCGCCTGACCGGTTGGCAGCTCAATGTGATGACCCAGGACCAGGTGACCGCCAAGTCCGAGGCAGAGCAGACCGTTGCCCGCCAGTTGTTCATGGACAAGCTGGAAGTGGATGAAGAAATCGCCGCCATCCTGGTGACCGAAGGCTTCAACACCGTGGAAGAAATCGCCTACGTCCCGGTCGGCGAATTGCTGGCCGTGGAAGGCTTCGACGAAGACATCGTCGAAGAGCTGCGTGCCCGTGCCCGCGATGCGCTGCTCAATGAAGCGCTGGCGGTGGAAGAAGGTCTGGAGGACGGCTCGCCGTCGGAAGACCTGCTCGCCCTGGAAGGCATGGACGAGGCGACTGCCTACGCCCTGGCCGGTCATGGCGTGCGTACCAGTGAGGACCTGTCGGACCTGGCCGCCGACGAGATCCTCGAGTTCGGTATCGAGGACATGGACCAGGAGCGCGCCGCCGCCCTGATCCTTGCCGCCCGAGCCGAGGAGATCGCCCGCCTGGAGCGCGGCGAATGAGCCAGCGATGAACAGTGCCCTGACCCGATCAGGGCTTAGACTCCGCGCTGCCTTCGCACGTTTCGAGGGAGCGCCAACCAGATCATAGGATCCGAATGTCGCAGCAAACCACCATCCGTAAGCTTGCCGAACTGGTCAACACGCCTGTCGATAAACTGCTCGTACAGCTTGCCGAAGCCGGCATGAAGTTCAGCGGTCCCGACCAGGTCGTGACCAGCACCGAGAAGGTGAAGCTCCTGGGCTTCCTTCGTCGTTCGCACGGCAAGACCGAGCAGCCCGTCGAGAGCACCGACGAGGCTGCCAAGAAGATCACCCTCAACCGTCGCAAGTTGCAGGAAGTGACGGTCAGCGCCGGCCGCAGCAAGACCACCGTCAACGTCGAAGTGCGCCAGAAGCGCACCTACATGAAGGACGCCAGCGGCAAGCCGATGACCGCGGATGAGGAGCGCGCCGACATCCTGCGCAAGCTGGAGGAATCCCGCCAGCGCAATCTGGACGAGCAGCGCGCACTGGCCGAGAAGGACCGTGCGCGCGATGAAGAAATCGCCCGCAAGCGTCAGGACGAAATCGACGCCAAGGAACGTGCCGAAGTCGAGCGCAAGGCGGCCGAAGCCGCTGCCGAAGCGGCCAAGAATGCACCGCCGGCCCCGGCCCCGGTTGCAGCCAAGCCTGCGGCCGCCAATGATGCCCCGGCGCGCAATCCGCGTCCGTCGGCGCCGTCGGCTGCACGTCCGGCCCCGCGTTCGGACGACCGCAACTCGAACAACACCAACAACCGCCCGGGCGCCAAGCGCGACGACGATGGTGGCAACCGCTTCGCCGGTCAGCTGCATCTGTCGGCCGCCGATCGCGCCCGTCGTGGCAACAACAGCAACTCGCGCGGTCGTCCGACCGGGCGCGTGCAGCACGGCAGCCGCCGTGACAGCAACCAGTCGCGCAGCGGCGGGGGTGCCCATGGTTTCGAGCGTCCGGTCGCCCCGATCGTGCGTGATGTGACCATCGGCGATACCGTCACCGTGGCCGATCTGGCCCAGAAGCTGGCCCTGAAGGGCGGCGATGTGGTCAAGGCGCTGTTCAAGATGGGCGTCATGGCGACCATCACCCAGACCATCGACCACGACACCGCTGCGCTGGTGACCGAAGAACTCGGCCACAACGTGATCCGTGCCAACACCAACGATGCCGAAGACGCGCTGCTGGCGCAGTCTGCTGGCAACCACGGCGACCCGGTGGCACGTCCGCCGGTGGTCACCATCATGGGCCACGTCGACCACGGCAAGACCTCGCTGCTGGATTACATCCGTCGCACCAAGGTCGCCACGGGCGAAGCCGGTGGCATCACCCAGCACATCGGTGCGTACCACGTTGAAACGCCCAAGGGCGTCATCAGCTTCCTGGATACCCCGGGCCACGCGGCGTTTACGTCCATGCGTGCCCGCGGTGCCAAGCTGACCGACATCGTGGTGCTGGTGGTGGCTGCCGACGATGGCGTCATGCCGCAGACCAAGGAAGCCATCCAGCACGCCCGTTCGGGGGGTGTGCCGCTGATCGTGGCGATCAACAAGATCGACAAGGCCGGCGCCGACCCGTTGCGGGTCAAGAA
>NZ_JBFULO010000337.1:0-4431 GCF_054049855.1 Stenotrophomonas sp. P5_B8
CCCTTGCCCGGCACCAGGGTCGATTCGATCTGCAGCAGGTCGCCACCGACTTCGGTCCAGGCCAGGCCGGTGACCAGGCCGATCTCGTTCTGCTCTTCGGCACGGCCGAAGTCGACGCGGCGCACGCCCAGGTACTTGTCCAGGTTCTTGCCGTTGACCACCACGAGTGCTTTCTTCTTCGCGCCGGCCTTCTTGCCGACCTTGGCCGGCTTGACCGCAGCGACCGGCCCCGCCAGCGCGATGTCCTTGACCACCTTGCGGCAGATCTTGGCCACTTCGCGCTCGAGGTTGCGCACGCCGGATTCGCGCGTGTAGTAGCGCACGATGTCCTGGATGGCGTCGGCCTCGATCTCCAGCTCCTCCGGCTTGAGGCCATTGGCCTTGAGCTGCTTGGGCACCAGGTAACGCATGGCGATGTTGAGCTTTTCATCCTCGGTGTAGCCGGGGATGCGGATGACTTCCATGCGGTCCAGCAGCGGTCCGGGAATGTTGAGCGAGTTGGAGGTCGCCACGAACATCACTTCGGACAGGTCCAGATCCACTTCGAGGTAGTGGTCGTTGAACGCGTTGTTCTGCTCGGGGTCGAGCACTTCCAGCAGCGCCGAGGAGGGATCGCCGCGGAAATCCATCGACATCTTGTCGATCTCATCCAGCACGAACAGGGCGTTCTTGCTGCCGACCTTGTTGAGGTTCTGCACGATGCGGCCCGGCATCGAGCCGACATAGGTACGACGATGGCCACGGATCTCGGCCTCGTCGCGCACGCCGCCCAGGCTCATGCGCACGAACTTGCGGTTGGTGGCCTTGGCGATCGACTGGCCGAGCGAGGTCTTGCCCACGCCGGGCGGACCGACCAGGCACAGGATCGGGCCCTTCATCTGCTTCACGCGCGACTGCACCGCCAGGTATTCCAGGATGCGGTCCTTGACCTTGTCCAGACCGAAATGATCGGCGTCCAGCGTGTCCTGGGCGACCTTGAGGTCCTTGCGCACCTTGGTGCGCTTCTTCCACGGCACGCCCAGCAGCCAGTCCAGGTAGTTGCGCACGACGGYMGCYTCGGCCGACATCGGCGACATCTGCTTGAGCTTGTTGAGCTCGGCCTTGGCCTTGGTCTCCACCGGCTTGGGCATGCCCGCCTCGGCGATCTTGCGCGCCAGTTCGTCCAGCTCGCCCGGTGCATCGTCCAGGTCGCCCAGTTCCTTCTGGATGGCCTTCATCTGCTCGTTGAGGTAGTACTCGCGCTGGCTCTTTTCCATCTGCGACTTCACGCGGCCGCGGATGCGTTTTTCCATCTGCTGCACGTCGATCTCGCCGTCGACCAGGCCGACCAGCATTTCCAGGCGGTCGCCGATCTGCAGCGTTTCCAGCAGGCGCTGCTTGTCGGCCAGGCGCACGCTGATGTGCGCGGCGATGGTGTCGGCCAGGCGCGCGGGCTCGTCGATGCCGGCCAGCGTCTGCAGCAGCTCCGGCGGCAGCTTGCGGTTGGTCTTGACGTACTGCTCGAACAGCGACATCAGCGAACGGGCGATCGCCTCGATCTCGCGCGGCTCGCGCGATTCGTCCGATTCGATTTCCGTGGCGATGCCGTGCAGCGCGCTCTCGCGCTCGGTGACTTCGGTGACGTTGACCCGCGACAGTCCCTCGACCAGCACCTTGATGGTGCCATCAGGCAGCTTCAGCAGCTGCAGCACCTGCGCCAGCGTGCCGACCTGGTAGAGGTCGGCGGCGGTGGGGTCATCGGTCTCGGCCGACTTCTGGGCCAGCAGCAGGATGCGCTTGTCCGCCGCCATCGCCTGCTCCAGCGCGTGCATGGACTTGTCGCGGCCGACGAACAGCGGGATGACCATGTGCGGGAACACCACCACGTCACGCAGCGGCAGTACCGGCAGGTCGAGAGTCTCAGTAGGGGAACGGGCCATGTGGGCTCCAGTGGAACAGTGGGGATGGCCTCCGGGCGCCTCGCCCGGATACAAAAAAAGCCGATGGCCTCGTTATGGGGCCATCGGCTTCTAGATGCAAGCAGTTCTGAAAAATTTCTATCAATTCAATTACTTGAACCGATTATTCAGCACCAGCCGCCTTCTGTTCAGGCGCCGGTGGCGTCTGGTAAATCAGGTACGGTTCGGACTTGTGTTCGATCACCGATTCGTCCACCACCACCTTGCTGACGTTCTCTGCCGATGGCAGGTCGTACATGGTGTCCAGCAGGACCGATTCGACGATGGTACGCAGGCCACGGGCACCGGTCTTGCGCTTGAGCGCCTTGCGGGCGATCGCGGCCAGGGCGTCCGGACGGAACTCCAGCTCGACGTGCTCCATCTCGAACAGCTTCTTGAACTGCTTGGTGATTGCGTTCTTCGGCTCGGTCAGGATCCTGACCAGGGCCGCTTCGTCCAACTCTTCCAGGGTTGCCACGACCGGCAGGCGGCCGACGAATTCCGGGATCAGGCCGAACTTGATCAGATCTTCCGGCTCGACTTCGGCCAGGATCTTGCCCACTTCCTGCTTGCGCTCGGAGCTCTTCACCTTGGCGCCGAAGCCGATGCCGCCAGCGTCGTTGGAGCGCGCCTGGATCACCTTGTCCAGCCCGGCGAACGCACCGCCGCAGATGAACAGGATGTTCTTGGTGTCCACCTGCAGGAATTCCTGCTGCGGATGCTTGCGCCCGCCCTGCGGCGGCACGCTGGCCACGGTACCTTCGATCAGCTTCAGAAGCGCCTGCTGCACGCCTTCGCCGGACACGTCGCGGGTGATCGACGGGTTCTCGCTCTTGCGCGAGATCTTGTCGATTTCATCGATGTAGACGATGCCCTGCTGTGCCTTCTCGACGTCGTAGTCGCACTTCTGCAGCAGCTTCTGGATGATGTTTTCCACGTCCTCGCCCACGTAACCGGCTTCGGTCAGCGTGGTGGCGTCGGCCATGGTGAACGGCACGTTGAGCAGGCGGGCCAGGGTTTCGGCCAGCAGCGTCTTGCCCGAACCGGTCGGACCGACCAGCAGGATGTTCGACTTCGCCAGTTCGACCTCGTCGTTCTTCTGGCGGCTCTCGATGCGCTTGTAGTGGTTGTACACAGCCACGGCCAGCGTGCGCTTGGCCCGGTTCTGGCCAATCACGTACTGATCGAGGACCTCGAGGATCTCGCGCGGCTTGGGCAGCGAACTGCGCGCCGACTGCGCCTTTTCCTCGAGTTCTTCACGGATGATGTCGTTGCACAGCTCCACGCACTCATCGCAGATGAACACGCTCGGGCCCGCAATCAGCTTGCGCACCTCATGCTGGCTCTTCCCGCAGAAAGAACAGTAGAGGATCTTGCCGGTGTCCGTGGAACGACCTTGGCGGTCTTCGCTCATGCTTCGCTTACCCAGTTACCCCACCCGCTGAACGGGGGTTCGATTCGAGAATAGCACAGGGTCAGGAGGACACC
Organism: Stenotrophomonas sp. P5_B8; assembly: GCF_054049855.1. NCBI lineage: Bacteria > Pseudomonadati > Pseudomonadota > Gammaproteobacteria > Lysobacterales > Lysobacteraceae > Stenotrophomonas > Stenotrophomonas sp. P5_B8. The sequence continues at coordinate 3,426 of NZ_JBFULO010000337.1, forward strand.
AGTCCTACCCGACCCTGCGGAAACAAGCCGGTTTGCCGGCCTGGCTGCATCATCACGCCGGGGTGATCGACTCTTCCGGACGGCGCTCGAGCACCTGGTCGACCAGACCGTAGGCCACCGCATCGGCCGCGCTCTTGAAGTTGTCGCGCTCGGTATCGCGCGCGATGGTCTCCAGCGACTGGCCGGTGTGCTTGGCCAGCACCTCGTTCAGGCGCGAACGCAGGGTCAGGATTTCACGGGCATGGATGTCGATGTCCGAGGCCTGGCCCTGGAAGCCGCCCAGCGGCTGGTGGATCATCACCCGCGAGTTGGGCAGCGCATACCGCTTGCCCGCCGCGCCGGATGCCAGCAGCAGCGCGCCCATCGAGGCGGCCTGGCCGACGCAGATGGTGCTCACGTCCGGCTTGATGTACTGCATGGTGTCGTAGATCGCCATGCCGGCGGTGACCACGCCACCGGGCGAGTTGATGTAGATGCTGATGTCCTTTTCCGGGTTGTCCGCTTCCAGGAACAGCAGCTGCGCCACCACCACGTTGGCCATGTGATCGTCGATCGGGCCCACCAGGAAGATCAGACGCTCCTTCAACAGGCGCGAATAGATGTCATAKGCGCGCTCGCCGCGGCTGGTCTGTTCGACCACCATCGGAACCATGTTCAGGGCTGTGGTTCGGTTGTCCATTAGTGAGGCACCTATTTTGGGGGGAACGACCCCGCGCCGGGGCGCGGGGCGTAAAACGCAGGCCGCTTACTGGCGGATCGCGTCCTGGAACGACAGCTGTTCTTCGGTGTGCTGGGCGCGCTCGGCGATCCAGTCGATCACCTGCTCTTCCATCACACGATTCTGCAGCCCACTCATCAGCTGGGGGTCATTACGGTACATCTCAATGACCTGCTCCGGCTCTTCATAGGTGGAGGCAATCAGGCGCATGGTTTCATTCAGGCGCTTGGGGTCCAGGCGCAGGTCGTTCTTGCGGGCCACTTCGCCGACCAGCAGGCCGACCAGCAC
>NZ_JBFULO010000338.1:0-4428 GCF_054049855.1 Stenotrophomonas sp. P5_B8
GCATTCCAACCGCTCCAATCCGCTGGGTGACGGCTTCAATTACGCCAAGGCGTTCAAGCAGCTCGACTACACCGCGCTGAAGGCCGACCTCAAGGCGCTGATGACCGATTCGCAGGACTGGTGGCCGGCCGACTTCGGTCACTACGGCGGCCTGTTCGTCCGCATGGCCTGGCACAGCGCCGGCACCTACCGCATCGGCGATGGACGCGGCGGCGGCGGTCGCGGCCAGCAGCGTTTCGCCCCGCTCAACAGCTGGCCGGACAATGTCAGCCTGGACAAGGCACGCCGGCTGCTGTGGCCGATCAAGCAGAAGTACGGCCAGGCCATCTCCTGGGCCGACCTGCTGATCCTCACCGGCAACGTCGCACTCGAATCGATGGGCTTCAAGACCTTGGGCTTTGCCGGTGGTCGCCCCGATACCTGGGAGCCGGACCAGGATGTGTACTGGGGCCGCGAGACCACCTGGCTCGGCGGCGATGTGCGCTATGCGCATGGCTCCGAGGGCGTGCAGGAAGACCACGGTGTGCTGGTCTCCGATGACGACGCTGATGGCGACATCCACTCGCGCGATCTGGAGAATCCGCTCGCCGCAGTGCAGATGGGCCTGATCTACGTGAACCCCGAAGGCCCGGACGGCAACCCCGATCCGCTCAAGGCCGCCTTCGACATCCGCGATACCTTCGGCCGCATGGCCATGGACGATGAGGAAACCGTCGCCCTGATCGCCGGTGGTCACAGCTTCGGCAAGACCCACGGTGCCGGCCCRGCCGACAACGTCGGGGCGGAACCGGAAGCAGCGGGGCTGGAAAGCCAGGGCCTTGGCTGGTCCAACACATTCGGCAGCGGCAAGGGCGGGGACACCATCACCAGCGGCCTGGAAGTGACCTGGACGCGCACCCCGGCACAGTGGAGCCACGACTTCTTCGAGCTGCTGTTCAAGCACGAGTGGGAGCTGACCAAGAGCCCGGCCGGTGCGCACCAGTGGGTGGCCAAGGACAGCGAGGCCGTCATCCCCGACGCGCACGACCCGTCGAAGAAGCATCGCCCGAGCATGCTCACCACCGACCTGGCGTTGCGCGTGGACCCGGCCTACGAAAAGATCTCGCGCCGCTTCCTTGAGGACCCGCAGGCCTTTGCCGATGCATTCGCGCGTGCATGGTTCAAGTTGACCCACCGCGACATGGGTCCGCGTGCCCGCTATCTGGGCCCGGAGATCCCGGCCGAGGAATTCATCTGGCAGGACCCGGTGCCCGCAACGACCCATGCGTTGATCGACGCCCGCGACATCACCGCGCTCAAGCAGCAGATCGCCGCTGCCGGACTGAGCGTGGCCGAACTGGTGTCCACTGCCTGGGCCTCGGCGTCGACGTTCCGCGGCTCGGACAAGCGCGGCGGTGCCAACGGTGCACGCATCCGTCTTGCCCCGCAGAAGGATTGGGCCGTGAACCAGCCGCAGCAGCTGTCCAAGGTGCTGGCCGCGCTGGAAAAGATCCAGACCGGCTTCAATGGCGGCGGCGGCAAGCAGGTATCGCTGGCCGACCTGATCGTGCTGGCCGGAGGCGTCGGCGTCGAGCAGGCCGCCAAGGCCGGTGGCCACGACATCAGCGTACCGTTCACCCCCGGCCGCACCGATGCCAGCCAGGCACAGACCGACGTCGAATCGTTCGCGGTACTGGAACCCTACGCCGATGGCTTCCGCAATTATCTCAAGGGCCGCTACAGCGTGCCCGCCGAAGTACTGCTGATCGACAAGGCGCAACTGCTCACCCTGAGCGCGCCGGAGCTGACCGCACTGGTCGGCGGCCTGCGCGTGTTGGGAGCCAATGTCGACGGAAATACCCAGGGTGTGCTGACCGATCGCCCCGGCACGTTGAGCAACGATTTCTTCGTCAACCTGCTGGACATGCGCACGCAGTGGAAACCCGACGGCGATGGCTACGTGAGCAGCGGAGACACGCGCTGGACCGGGAGTCGCGCCGACCTGGTATTCGGATCGAATTCGGTGCTGCGCGCCCTCGCCGAGGTCTACGCCAGCGCGGACGGTGAGAAGAAGCTGGTGCRGGATTTCGTCGCCGCCTGGACGCGGGTGATGGAACTTGACCGCTACGATCTGCACGCGTGAGACAGGGGGAACCGGCCACCAGCCGGCTCCCCCGCAAGGACAGGTGCCAACCGCTGTGTCAGCACCGCTTCAATGCCTGCGCGCACGCGAACGTACGCGCAGGCTCAGATCGCGTCGATGTCGCCCAGGGCCCGGATCAACCGCCGCGCACGCTTGTCCGGTCGATGCTCCGGCGGCTGGTAACCATTCTTCGCCGCCGCGCGCTGCGCACGCAGTTCGGCACGCCGCGCACGCGACGCCTCGCTTTCCGCATACAGCTGCTGCGCCACCGGCGCCGGCCCGCGCATTTCGCTCAGACCACGCACTTGTACGTCGAAAGTTTCATCGCCGCGGCTGATCTGCAGCTGCTCGCCTACCCTCACAGCGCGCGACGACTTCGGGCGCTGCCCCGCCACATCGACCTTACCGGTTTCCACCGCCTGCTTGGCCAGGCTGCGGGTCCGGAAGAAGCGCGCGGCCCACAGCCACACATCCAGCCGCACGCTGGCGCCCAACGATTCTGCTTCAGTCATGCTGCTTGCCCAGCTCCACGGCGTTGGCCGGTCGTTTGTTCAGGGATTGGGGCGCGTCCGGGTTGCCCCGGCATCCAGTGCCACCGATCAGTACCGGCACGCCGGCATCCAGATCGCGGCGCTGGCTGCCCACCTGGCATTCCGGTCGGTCCATCGGCCGCACCTGGGCATCGCCCAGGCGCTGTGTACTCGAACATGCGGCCAACGCAACGGCAATCAAGAGCGCCATCAGCGCGGGCATGAACGGGTCAGCCCGATGCAGGGGACACCGGCCAGTGGGGAGCATCCGGTTGGTTCGCATTGCCTGGAGCCGGCCAGCCGCCGACATTACGGTGCGCATCGCGATATCCCACTGACGGGCTTGGTGCTAGTGTGCCGCTCTCCACGCTTGATCTCCAGAGCACATGGCCAAAGCGCCGCTTGACCTGACCACCGGCCCGATAGGGCGCAACCTGTTCCTGTTCGCCCTGCCGATCCTGGCCGGCAACATCGCCCAGTCGCTGAACGGGTCGGTGAATGCGATCTGGGTGGGCCGCTTCCTCGGCGAGGCGGCTTTGACCGCTACCGCGAACGCCAACAACATCATGTTCTTCCTGATCGGCTCGGTGTTCGGGATCGGCATGGCGGCCACCATCCTGATCGGCCAGGCGATGGGGGCGCGCGACATTTCCCAGGCACGCCGGGTGATGGGCACCAGCGCCACCTTCTTCATCGGCCTGTCGGTGGTGATCGCGATCGCCGGCTGGTGGCTGTCGCATCCGCTGCTGGCGGCCATGGGCACGCCGGCCGAATCGCTGCCGTTGGCCGAGGCCTACCTGCGCATCATCTTCCTGGCGATGCCGACGCTGTATGCGTTCGCGTTCCTGAGCTCGGCGCTGCGCGGCGTCGGCGATTCACGCACGCCGTTCCGCTTCCTGCTGCTGTCGGTGGTGCTGGACATCGGCTTCAACCCGCTGCTGATCTTCGGCATCGGCCCGTTCCCGCAGCTGGGCATCGCCGGTGCCGCCTGGGCCACGCTGATCGCGCAGACGCTGTCGCTGACYGGCCTGCTCTGGTACATGCGCAACAAGCGCCATGTGCTGTGGCTGGGCCGCAAGGACATGGCGCTGTTCAAGATCGACACCACGATCCTGCGCGCGCTGGTGGTCAAGGGCGTGCCGATGGGCCTGCAGATGGTGCTGATCTCGCTGTCGATGATCCTGATGATGAGCATGGTCAACGGCTACGGCACCGACACGGCCGCCGCCTACGGTGCATCGCTGCAGCTATGGACCTACGTGCAGATGCCGGCGATGGCGATCGGCGCGGCGTGCTCGTCGATGGCCGCGCAGAACGTCGGCGCCGGCAACTGGGACCGCGTGCGCGGCACCGCCCGCAGCGGCGTGCTGTACAACTTCCTGCTCACCGGCGTGCTGATCCTGCCGCTGATCCTGCTGGACCGGTACACCCTTGCGCTGTTCCTGCCCGAAGCCAGCCAGTCGCTGGACGTGGCGCGCCACCTCAACCACATCGCGGTGTGGTCGTTCCTGTTCTTCGGCGTCAACTTCGTCATTTCCGGCGTAGTGCGCTCCACCGGTGCGGTGATCCCGCCGCTGCTGATCCTGGCCGCCTCGCTGTGGGGCATCCGCGTGCCGTTCGCCGAACTGCTGCAGGACAGCTGGGGCGCCGATGCGGTGTGGTGGAGTTTCCCGGTCAGCTCGTTCTGCGCGATGCTGATGTCGCTGGCGTATTACCGCTGGGGCGGCTGGCGCAAGGCGCACATGCTGCCGACCCACCGCGACGAAATGGCCGCAC
>NZ_JBFULO010000339.1:0-4408 GCF_054049855.1 Stenotrophomonas sp. P5_B8
CTTCCAGTCCATGCCGGTGGCCTATCCGGCCAACTACGGCTCGATGCCACGCACGCTGGCCGGCGACAACGACCCGCTCGATGCGCTGGTGCTCACCCGTGAGCCGTTGCACCCCGGGGTGATCGTGCGCTTCCGCCCGATCGGCTTCCTGAAGATGGTCGATGGCGGCGAGCACGATGAAAAAGTCATCGGCGTGCCCACCGACAAACTCGACCCCACCTACGCCAACATCCGCGACCTGCACGACCTGCCGCTGATCGAACGCCAGCGCATCGAGGCGTTTTTCCGCGTCTACAAGGACCTGCCCGAGGGACGCAATCCGGTGCAGCTCAATGGCTGGGGCAATGCGGCCGACGCCAAGGCCTTGATCCGCGCGTCGATGCAGCGTTTCGAGCGCAAGCAGCAGCGCCAGAAGGGCGATTGACCGCGACGCGCGCGTTGTATGATCCGCGCTTGGGGCTCGGGGAAACGACGCAATGGCGAAGGCGCGCTGGGTAGAGGGGCTGGGGATCACCTTGCTGGTGCTGGAACTGCTGTTGCTGGCGGTGCCGGTCACCGTGCTGGATGGATTCGGCCTGCTGGTGTTGGCCTACCCGAACCCGCATCCCGACCACGCGCCGATGCTGATGGGGGTGGTGGTGGCCACGGTCGCGCTGATCGGTTTCTGGCGGCTGACCGTCGGCTTCCTGCTCGATGGCCTCAGCCTGAAGCGCGTCCCGGCCTGGGCGCGTTGGAGTGCCGGCAGCGGCGCGTTGCTGTGCCTGCTCGCCCTGCTGGTGGCCGCCATCTTCGACCGGTTTACCGCCTGGGCGCTGGTGGGTGTTTTCGGTCTGCCGGTGATGGTGCCGCTGTGTCATATGCTCGCCGTTTCCCGGGGCCAACCAACGCCACCGCCATTGCCGTGAGCGAGGTCAATCGCGCGCGGCGACGGCCTTGTCCGCACGGCGTTTGAACACCGTCATTTCCTTCTGCGCCTGTTTGTCGCCGTTGCGTTGGGCCACGTCGATACCCTGTTGCCAGGCCTGAGAGGCGGCATGCGCATCGCCGGCGGCCAGCCACGCCTTGCCCAGCAGCTTCCAGCCGGCGGAGTAACCGGGGTCCTGCGCCACGCAGTGGAGCAGGTGCGAGGTCGCCCCTGCCGGATCGCCGGCCTCGAGCAGGCCCTTGCCCAGGCTGAAACGCAGCAGTGCGTTGTCGCGTCCGCTGTCGAGCATGCGTTGCAGTGCAGCTAGGTCCATGGCGGTGCTTTCGTGTCGGGGAGGTGGGGGCAGGCCTGCTTCACGGCGTCCCCTGGCCATCGATGCGTGCATAGCGGCCGCGATGGTAGGCCAGCGCCTCGCCGGGCGCGGCCTCGAAATGCGCGACGCGCCCGACGATCAGCAGATGGTCGCCCAGCGCCACCGTGCGATGCACCGAGCACAGTAGCCAGCCCACCGCGTCGGGGACCCGGGGGGCGTCTCCGCTCAGATCCAGCAGGGCCATGTTGGCCGCGTCACGCCGCAGCAGCGGATCGGCGAAACGACGCGCAAGCGCCTCCTGCGCAGAGGACAATACGCTGATGCCGAACCATCGCGCTGCAGCGAATACCGGCAGGTCGGCCGAACGCGCGCCGATGCTCCACGCGACCAACGGCGGATCCAACGACAGCGAGGTAAACGAGTTGATCGTCATCGCCACCACCTGCCCCCGGATATCGCGTGCCGTGGCGATCGCCACGCCGGTCGGGTATTGCCCGCAGACGTGGCGAAGCGCGACCGTGTCGGGCCCGACGGCGCCGGAGGACGGTGCCGCCATGGCCTCCGCGTCGCGGACCGGACCCGGTTTCATCAGCGGCCGCCGGCGGCCTGGAAGCGGCGCGTCACTTCGGCCCAGTCGATCAGGTTGAAGAAGGCGGCGATGTAGTCCGGCCGACGGTTCTGGTAGTGCAGGTAATAGGCGTGCTCCCACACGTCCAGGCCCAGGATCGGCACGCCGCCGGACAGGTTGGCGTAAGCGCCCATCAGCGGGCTGTCCTGGTTGGGGCTGCTCTCGACCAGCAGCTTGCCGTCACGGCCGAGCGTCAGCCATGCCCAGCCGCTGCCGAAACGGGTCTGCGCCGCCTTGGTAAAGGCGTCTTTGAAGGCCTGGTAGCCGCCGAGGTCACGTTCGATGGCGGCCGCCAGCGCGCCCTGCGGCGTGCCGCCGTCGGTGCTGAGCACGGTCCAGAACAGGCTGTGGTTGGCATGCCCGCCGCCGTTGTTGCGCACGGCGTTGCGTACGCCTTCTGGCAGCGATGCGATGTCGGCAATCAGCTGCTCGATCGGCGTTGCCTTGATGCCTGCCTCGGCCAGCGCGGCGTTGAGATTGTTGACGTAGGCCTGGTGGTGGCGCGCGTGGTGGATTTCCATCGTCTGCGCATCGAAATGCGGCTCGAGGGCGTCGTAGGCGTAGGGCAGGGCGGGCAGGGTATAGGACATCGCAGACAACTCCGTGGAAAGAGCGGTCATGATCGGACCTGAAGCAAGGTTGAGGTCAAGCGCGTTGATGCGTTCGATTCATGATCCGACAGCGCGTGCGGCATGTTTCAACCGACCGTGCCCGACGGCTCATGGATCGGGCAGCGGTTGAACTGTGCGCGGAACTGCCGCGATGCGGCCATCACGATGCGGCGGGCACGGTTGAGGCTGCCCAGCGGACGGTGCGCCGCCAAGGCGTGCCACGGCGCAAACGCAAGGCCGTCTTCGCGCGCCTCGGCATCGGCGCTCCACGCCGGCTGCGCGCCGACCACCAGGCGTCCGACGGCCACGAACGGACTGAGCGCTTCGGGCCAGACCACCGAGGCGTCCTCGATGGGCATCTGTTCCAGATCACGGCACAGCTGCACCCGCAGCTCCCACTCGACCGGCGCATCGAGGCGCTCGAAGAAGCTGCAGATCGCCTCGCGCTGCGTATCGGCCGTCGATGCCAGCGGCTGACCGGTCAGCGCGAGCAGTGCGGGCGAGACCGGCACCCAGGAAAACTTGGCCATGTGCGGCCCATACAGGAACGGGACCTGGGTGAAGAACGTTTCGCCCAGTGGATGGTGCTGGGGTTCACCGCCCAGCGCCTTCAACGTCGCGCTTTGTCCGCCTACCGCTTCGAGCGCCGCTTCGGTGCCGCGCAGCGCGGCCGACAGCACCTGTTTGGTCCGCGGCATGCGTTCGGTGGTGGACGCCAGCAGCTTGGCCGAGCGCAGGAAGCCTTGGATGCCGGGCGTGCTGAAGGCCGGTCCGTTGACCATCAGGAAGTCCTGGCTGTGCTCCTCCTCGCCCCCCTCCACGCGCGCACCGGGGACGTCCAGCAGCTTCACTGCCATCGCGCGGGGCGTGGACACGGTATCGGGCAGTTGCTCGGCGGGCGGTGAGGACAGGCGCACCAGCGCCTGGTACGTACCGGCGGTGGCGAACAGGCCATGGGCGAGCTCGGCGGGGAGCCCATCGAGCACCTGGAAGCGGCCTGTCAGCAGGGCGTGGCCCTTGGCGTGCACCGCGCGGCGCGCATGGCCTTCATGCTCGGCCACGGTGCGGGCCATGCCGGTGAACACCGTCGCCAGCTCGGCGATGGTGTCCTCCTCGTCGTCCTGGCGATGTTCAATGTCGGGCGAATAGACAACAGCAGGCGCGAACGTGGCCATGGCAACGGCATCCTCGTGGGGCAGGTCAGGGAGCCGGCGCATGACATGACCGTGCTTACGCCTTGGCAACAGCCGGCTGGGGCGGGGCAGGGCACCACCTTGGCGGGTGCGGCGTGCAGGGTGGGTGCAGGGCGCATGGCGTCCGCGCGAAGACGCGGCGCGGTGCATTCACCACTCCAGCGCCTCGAAGAAGCGTTCGGCCGCGTTTTCCTGGCCCAGCACCGTGGCCAACGCGCCCAGCGCCGCGTCACGATGCGCCGGGCGCAGCGCGCCATCGTCGTCTTCCAGGTCGTCCCCGGCGTCGAGGTACACCGTACCGATGGCCGCGATGGCGGCGAGGAAGGTCGTCAGGTCCTGCGTCAGTACCGACGCCTCCCAGCGGCCCGCGCCATGGAACGCGAACAGGACCTGGCCGCTGTCGCGATCGAAGATGAAGGGGTCGGCATTCTGTTCGGCGATCACCAGCCAAGGGTCGCGCCAATCGGTCAGGCGCTCACCGCTGTTGCCTTGCCACCGATAGCCGGCCTGCAGGGACCACAGCCGATGCAGGGGCGGGAAACACACGTTGACGCCGGGGATGTCGATGCCGACCGGTCCCACGTTGGCATGCACGGTCTCGCCCCACGGGCCTATCTGCGCGTAGAAGGCCGCCAGCGGGGCGGGCAGCGGTAGCTCGCCACGCCACAGATCTGCCGGCTGGGCATGCAGCGGGCCGAAGCGGGCGAAGGATGCGTGCAGTGTGTGCATGGCCGATGT
>NZ_JBFULO010000340.1:0-4385 GCF_054049855.1 Stenotrophomonas sp. P5_B8
TGCAATGGGCGTTCGGGCTCGCCGCCAGCCTGTGCCTGCTGGCGCTGGGCGTGCATGAGCACAGCGATGCCGGTGATTACCACCTGACCCGCAAGGGCGAGATCCTGCGCGTGCCGCTGGCCGATGGTTCGGCGGTGACCCTGGATTCGGGCGCGGCGGTGCGTGTGCATTACACCGAGCAGCGTCGCGAAATCACCCTGCTGCGCGGTGAGGCGCTGTTCGATGTCGCCAAGAACCGCGCGCGCCCCTTCGTGGTGGTGGCGCGCGATACCGCCGTGACCGCCGTGGGCACCAGCTTCTCGGTCAGCCTCAACGAGCAGCGCACACGCGGGGTGGAGGTACTGGTGCGCGAGGGCATCGTCGATGTGGCCAATGCCAGTGGCGCGATCGCACCGACCCGGCTGCTGGCCAACCACCGCGCGCTGGCCAACCGCACCCACGGCATCCGCATCGAGAACGTCGAGCACGATGACCTGGACCACCAGCTGGCGTGGCGCGAGGGGATGCTGTCCTTCAACGGCGACACGCTGTCGGTGGCGGCGGCGCAGTTCCTGCGCTACAGCGATGTGCGCATCATGATCGACGACCCGCTGGTCGGCAGCCGCCGCATCGTCGGCCTTTACTCGGCCAACGACCCGATCGGTTTCGCGCGCAGCGTCGCGCTCAGCCTGGGGCTGGCGGTGGAGCAGGAGGGCAACGATGTCTGGCTGCGGGCACCGCACAACGCCGCCTACAGCGCGCCGCGCTCACTGCAATGAACCAGGACGCCCCATGAAACCGACCTCGATGTCCACCCTGCGCCGCGTACGTCGGCTGGCACTGTTGACCGGCCTGCTGCTGGCCAGTGGTCAGGCGATGCAGGTGGCCAGTGCCGCCGACGATGACGTGCTGATCCGCAATGCGATGGTTTTCGATGGCACCGGACGCGCGCCCTATGCAGCCAGCGTGCTGGTGCAGGGCGGTCGCATCGCCGCGATCGGGGCCGACCTGAAGGCGCCGGCGCATACCCGGCAGGTCGATGCGAAGGGCCAGGCGCTGTTGCCTGGGTTGTTCGACCTGCACACCCACTGGACCCCGAACGCGCAGCCATCGACGTTGCCGCAGATCGCCAACCGTTATCTCGCTGCCGGGGTCACCACGGTCAGCGACTTCCACCAGCCGCCTGAAGCCTACGCACCGCGCCGCGCCTGGTTGCACAGCATCGCCGCACCGGATGTGAAGTTCGCCGCGCGAATGAGCACGCCCCTCGGCCATGGCGCGGATTGGGGCGATGAGAACACCACGCGTTGGGTCAACTCGCCGGCATCGGCCACGGCGGCGGTCAAGCAGGTGGCCGCCTACAAGCCGGACTTCATCAAGGCCTTCACCGACGGCTGGCGGTATTCCAATGCCGCCGACAACAGCAGCATGGATGAGGACACCCTCGCCGCACTCGTGGAAGAGGCGCACCGCCAGCAGCTGCGCGTGTTCACCCACACGGTGATGGTCAAGCGCGGCAAGACCGCCGCGCGGGCCGGCGTGGACGCGTTGGCGCACAGCGTGCAGGACGGCCCGGCCGATGCCGAGCTGATCGCATTGATGAAGGCGCACGGCACGCGCTATTCRCCCTCGTTGGCGGTGTACCTGCCCGAGCGCGTGGATGGTAGCGGCAAGGACCGTGCGGGCACCGAGGCCTACCGCCAGCGCGAGGCGAACTTTGCCAATGCGCTGCGCAACGTCAAGACACTGCACGATGCCGGCATTCCGATCGTGCTGGGTACCGATGCCGGGATGACCGGCACGCCGCACGGCGCCTCCACCCTGCGCGAGCTGGAACTGTTCGTGCAGGCCGGGCTGACCCCCGGCGAAGCCCTGGTTGCCGGTACCAGTGCCAGCGCCGAAGCGCTGGCGCTGGACGATCGCGGCCGCATCGAAGTGGGCAAACGCGCGGATCTGCTGCTGGTCAAGGGGCGGCCGTGGGAGCGCATCAGCGATGTGCGCAACACCGAGCAGGTGTATGTGGCCGGTCGACAGGTGGTGGGCAAGGGGGTGAAGCTGCCTGCCGGCAACCGCGCCGAATCGCTGCCGCCGCTGCGCATCGCGGCGCTGGTCGATGACGTCGAGCGCGCCGATCAACGCACCGCGCTGGATACGCTGCGCAACGACGATGCCGACGGCGGCAACGACCGCACCGTGCAGGTCACCACGGTGATCGACCGCGAGCAGGGCGGCAAGGCGTTGTCGATGCAGGCCAAGCTGTCCAGCAAGGATGATGCGTATGCGGCGGTGATCCTGCCGCTGAGCCGTGGCTCGGTGGCGCCGGTGGACCTGCGCGGCTGGCGGGGCGTGCGCGTGGATGTACGCGGCGATGCGACGCTGACGCTGGAGGCGCGTGGACTGGGCGGCCGTCGCTGGATCGCGCCGGTCGCTGCCAGCGGTGGCTGGCAGACGCTGGAAATTCCGTTCACTGCGCTGCAGGGCCAGCCGCCGTATCGCGCGAAGGGGCCGCTGCCGACGTGGCGCGGTAACGACGTGCAACAGCTGGTGTTCTCCGGCACCGGCTCGGCCGGCGCGAAGATCTGGTTCGAGATCGACAATGTCCGCTTCTACTGATCCTCTGCGCCTGCGCGCGCGCTTCGTGCTGGCGCTGATGGCCACGGCGCTGGCCATGCCKGCAGTCGCTGCAGACGCACCGGACCGCGTGCTGGCAGCCGTGGATGCCTACGCGGGCCGGCAGGCCGAGGTGGGCCGCGCACTGTGGGCGACGCCGGAGCTGGGCTACCAGGAAACGCAGTCCTCCGCGCTGCTGCAGCAGGAGCTGCGCAAGGCCGGCTTCCGCATCGAAGCGGGCGTCGCCGGCATGCCGACCGCATTCGTCGCCCGTTACGGGCATCGTGGCAAGGGCCAGGTGATCGCGCTGCTGGCCGAGATGGATGCGCTGCCGGGCATGGCCCAGGCAGCCGTGCCGACACGCAGCCCGATCGATGGACAGGACGCCGGGCAGGCGTGCGGCCACAACCTGTTCGGTGCGGCCGTGGTCGGTGCCGCGCAGGCCGTGGCGCAGTGGCTGAAGGCCAGCGGCAGMGACGGCGAGATCCGCGTGTACGGCACCCCCGCCGAGGAGGGCGGAAGTGGCAAGGTCTACCTGACCCGTGCGGGTCTGTTTGACGACGTCGACGTGGCCCTGCACTGGCACCCGGCCTCGGCCAACTCTGCCGCCCAAGGCACCAGCCTGGCCAACATCAGCGGTAAATTCCGCTTCAAGGGCATCGCAGCGCATGCCGCGCTCGCGCCGGATCGCGGACGTTCGGCGCTCGATGGGGTGGAGGCGCTCAACCACATGGCCAACATGATGCGCGAGCACGTGCCCGACGGCACGCGCATCCATTACGTGATCAGCAATGGCGGTGCGGCCCCCAACGTGGTGCCCGACGCGGCCGAAGCCTATTACTACGTGCGCCACGTCGATCCGGCCGTGGTGCGCGATGTGATCGCGCGCCTGCACYTGGCCGCGCGCGGCGCGGCGATGGGCACCGGCACCGAGGCGACATTCGAGCCTACCGGTGGGGTGTACTCGCTGCTGCCCAACGATGTGTTGGGCCAGGTCATGCAGCGTTCGCTGCAGCAGGTGGGTGGCGTGATCTACGACGCTGCCGATACCGCGTTCGCGCAGCAACTGCAGCAAAGCCTGCAGCAGCGCCCTGMGCTGGAAAGCGCCGCATCCCTGGAGCCCTACAGCGCCGAGCAGGCCGGTGGGGCGTCCACCGATGTCGGCGATGTCAGCTGGAATGTGCCGACGGTTGGTCTGAGTACCGCCACCTGGGTCCCGGGTACACCGGCACACAGCTGGCAGGCGGTGGCCGCCTCGGGGGCGCCGATCGGTGCGAAGGGCGCGCTCAATGCCGCGCGCGTGCTCGCGCTGACCGCGGTGACGCTGCTGCAGTCACCGCAGACGGTGGCGCAGGCCAGGCAGGAATTCGAACGCCGACGTGGCGCCGGTTTCCGCTATGTGCCGTTGCTGGAGCGCACCGCGCCGCCGCTGGATTACCGCAGCAAGGCCAAGGAGTAGGGCAAAGCGGTGGTGCCGCTCAATCCAGCGGCGCCATCACCCGCAGCGGCGCCAGGTCGTAGCCCACCGCTTCGGCCTGCGCTTTGATCTGCGCGAACAGGGCGCGGTCCATGCTCGGCGAGCGCGACAGGATCCACAGGTACTTGCGGTCCGGGTCGCCGACCAATGCCCACTGGTACTCCGGGTCCAGCGCGATCACCCAGTAGTCGGCCCACACCAGCGGTGCCCATGCCAGCCAGTCCGGCACGAAGCGCACCTGCAACTGCCCCGGATGGCCTTCGACCGGTCGCGCCACGCCGTCGGCGGCGATGCGCGTGCCATCGTCGATGCGGCAGAC
>NZ_JBFULO010000341.1:0-4383 GCF_054049855.1 Stenotrophomonas sp. P5_B8
CCCCTGCCATGGGGATGATTTCCTGTTCCCGAAAAGGAACTTTCCTCCGACGCGCTTATCTTCCCGCCTGTAAACGATGTAGATGCGATCTGTCTTGGAGAGGCGCACGCTCTCCTTGATTTCCTTTCTAACCTTCTTCTCAAGATCGCTGTCAGTGCCCGTGAATTCAACATTGAAGAACGCAACACTGTCACCGCATTCAACAGCTTTCTGATTGTCTAGGTAAGCATAAAGCGAGTCATAGTCGCCTTTCACGCCGAGATCGTAGGATAGCCAAACTGCTTTCTTCACGGATCACCTGTTGCCTGAAGTTGATTGCTAACACCTTATGTCTTGCCTTTCCCCTAGCCCAGGTGCCGAGAGCCCGGCATGCGCGCCCGCTAACGCCTCGGTGTAGCAGCACCGTAACTCAACAGGGGCCGCATGCCGGTGCTCGTGCCCTGCGCCCGGACAGTTGGCCGAGGCTTCCCTCAAACTGATAAGCGTAGGCTTGGGCGCGATGCTCTCGACCCGCCAACTCTATCGGAGGATTAGCCATGATGGCAGCGGGCATCGACGTGGGCAAGGCCTCCTTGGACGTAGCCATCGAGGAACGGGCGGGAGTGACGCTGGTGGACAACAGCGCCGCGGGCATCCGCAAGCTGGCCCGGCAACTGGCCGGCCTGGACCAAGTCCGGATCGTAGTCGATGCCACCKGATCCAGGCTAGGTTCCGCGCCGACGAGGCCGATGGCCGCTTTGGGTCGAGAGTGGAAGCTAGCATTACTGGTAACGTTCTCTGGGGCCGGCACGTCCGCTTTCGGCCAGGAGCGGACGTTAAACGCCAGAATTAAGCCGCGCCGCGAAGCGGCGTCGGCTTGAACGCATTGCTAGGGCGCACCCGCCAGTCCCAGAAACGTTTCCATCCACGTTTTTTCGGCGGCGCTCGGGTTGTACGCATAGGCGACTTGCTCGGCAGAGGGCGCCGGAACTTCTTCCCAATAGCGTGGTGTTGCAACCGTATTCAAGAACGCCAGCTCACATGTCACGTAGCACATCCACACTGCGCTAGTTATGAACTGCATGCTTAGATCCAAAGGCTCGTAGCCTTTTTCGTACGCACGTATMGGAGTGAATTGTTTGTGCAAGCTTCCAACGTGAGTGAACTCTTTGCTTAGTAGACCGCACATTTTCCCGAATGGCGGAAACACCTTCTTGGCACTGGCAATCGCTCGTGTGGACTCGAACGCATGCTCTCTATGCGCCTTTAAGTCGTCTTGGAACTGGATCAAATGAAGCACAACCGCCAAAGACTCTATAGATGAGCGGATGACTGGGCCCGGTTATAGGACGAAGCCGCCCCGCAGGAGGTACACCACAGCGGCGATGGAGTTCAGAGCGTTCGATAGAAGCTCGGCACACGCAACTCTCAGATCGTCTTCCTCTTGCGAAGCTTTGATCATCCCCGAGGTGAGCAGTCCGAAACAGTGGGCAAACTGCTCGCTAATTGCTCGCATGTTGTCGTGATGCAGGGCATCAGCTGTTCACCGGATCGAATATAACGGCACACGCGTCGGGATGGTGAGAAGTCATTTGTGTGCCCTAACACCTTGAATTAAGCCGCGCCGCAAAGCGGCGTCGGCTTGAATGAATTGTTAAACGACATTACGGAGTCCACTCCCATGTGCCGCTACCGGCTCCGTCAAAGTATGTGATGCAAATATAATCGTCAGGGTTAGGCTTTGTATTTTGGGCAACCAGGTTATCCAGAAGCTGTTCGGAAAACTGACTGGCATCAGCCCCTTGGGGTGTAGGTGAATTTACAAGCTCAATCTTCCAAACGGAGCCACCTGAGTCAATTCTTGTTGCTGTTGCGTTATGGCTAGCGAGAAAATGCGCGCCATTTCCCCTCAATCCCTCCATGTAGCGCTCTAGCGCTTGCCAAGGGTTTTGCGAGCGGTAACCGGCTTGACCGGCTGTTGCCGTTCCTGAGAGTCCCCAGTTCGCGATGACAAATGCATGCAGGTGATTTTTGGTCTTTGGCATGGAAACTCCTGTCGTCTAACTACCTAATCGACGGACCCGTGGGTCCGGTTATACAACTTACCCACAAAGCACCGTATGGCGGGCTTTCCCCTTTATCCAGCTCGATCTTAGGGTGGCGGGGTCCGGCTAACAAGCCAGCGTATAACCGGACCGAGCACAGTGCTCAGTCACCACCGCAAAGCGGTTCTGGTAGAACTGCAGATGTCCGCTTTGAGTCGAAAGAGAACTTTAGCACTGCAGGCACGCCGCGTCCGACCAAGAGTCCGCTTCCGGCCAGAAGCGGACGTCGGGAGAACTTTCGGACTAGTCTCGTTGAGAAACGCCTTTCAAATAGCGTTAGACGACATCCTGCCCTCCCTAATGATCTCTGGAAAAATCAAGATCTTCTTGCAGCGCAAGCACTTACCCAACTTAGGCCTCGCAATCGGCAGGCTCACGCTCACCAAGGTGTCTCCCAGTCGAAGCTCCTTGTTTGGTGACCGTCGAATGCAACCAAGCTTCCGAACCAACGGCGTAAGGACTGGTCGTGCCCACCTGTTGGCCAAGCGCTACGTTCCGCCGAGACGAACCAAAGGCAGCCAAGTTGGCATTTGATGAGCATGCGATCAAGCGCGTCTCTGCGGATCGTGACCGAGTACCCATCCTCATCATCTCTATGGTGAATAATGACAACCTTTCCCGTTTCATCCGCCGTTATGTCAGGAGAGAGTGGATTCGGCGGAGAAAAGTTCAGCAAGCCAAGCAGAGCGTGGCTTGGTAAGCGTAAGCTCACTCCATCTGGGCGCGATGCATCCAAGTGGCTCTCCCAATTGTATTCAATCACCGGCTGAAGTGCGGTCACTTCTCCAGGCAGTCCGCGACGAGGCGACCATTCCAAGGTGGGCCAAGTTGCTCGCCAGCCAAACTCGCCAAGATAAGGGCCGTCGGTCAACTGAAGCGGCTCCCAATTATGCGCATTGCGGTCTCTCGCCCCTACTAATGCCTCGTATGCTGACCGAAGGTCGCTCTGGGCCAAAATGAGGCAGTGAATGAACTGAAACCCCTCTCGCCTGAGGCCGACCTCCCGCCGTACAAAGTCCCGACCGGAGAATTGTTCCGCCGCCCGTTGAAAGGAATGAAGAGTAACCCACTGCTCATTCCCCTGGTCTTCACGAAATATGGCGTCTTTTGCGGAGTGCCACGCATCGTTCTGTCTCGCCCAGTTCGTGAGCTGATCGTCGGAAGTCGACCGCATGTTGAAGTCGAGCTTCCACCACTCACAGCCTGGCGAGACTTGCATGTCAGCATCTTCAGCCAGCGTAGGGTCTAGGTCTCGCTGGAATCCCGTATCGGTCGGGTAAGAGTAGCGCCTCGGTTGCTCCCCACAATTGCTTCTTAGCCAATGCGTGTCGCTCAACCAAGCCAGCAGCTCGTACAGCGCAATCCACTGGTACTTCTTACCGACGCGTTCGATCCTCGCCCTATGGCGGCTGTAGTGAGATGGCGTTCGGTCATCGCCAAATCGCGCCTTAGTCCAGCCTAGGCTGTAGGCTCTCGCAGTCACCCATCGTTGTGCCCATTCTGGATCGAAGGTGGCAGGTTCACGTTCGCCATCACTGCTGAAGAGGACGCCAAAGGCATCGCTCGCATATCGACCTCGCTCCTCATCCTTAAGCAGAGACAGAAACGCGTCTTGACGTCTAGATGCTGTTTGCGCTGCGACCTTTGACCGGCTTTTTGTGATCTTGAAACTGCCTCTGACGCTACTTAATCTGACGCTCCAGACCTCCTTGCTGGCTTTCTCAAGAATCTCGAAGGCCGTCTTACGCTCGGGACTAGTATTGACCACCTCCGCAACGAACAGATCGAAGCGATTCCGCTTCGACAATGGAGGTGGCGCATTAAGTTTTGTCGCCGAAAAATCACCAACAGCAGACGCGATTTCGTAGCGACCAAAGTCTCCGTTCGCTCCGCAGCTCCTAAGAATGCTGTGATCGCCGAGCTTCTCCTTCCGCTCCTCAAGAGCGGCCTGGCTAGGCGCGCGAAGCGCCTTGGCGGGGAATGGAGGGCGAGCTTTCGCCATCTCCACTCTATCGGGCAGTCGGCCGCGAGCCTGCGCCACTTCAAGAACCCCCAGTGCGTAGTCGCGCGCAAGCAGGTGCTGCGGGGGCRCGTTCTTGCTGAAGATCAGGTCGAACGTCGTCGCCGCCATCGTCTCGAGAGCGGGGTCATCTCCGAGCTGGCTGGCCGCCCCGTATGACGCCGCCAGCAGACGCTCCAGCACGTACAGATCATCCACGTCGACCATCAGCGTGACCAAGTCATGATGTATGGCGGGTACTCTCCGGAGGAGACGGCAAAGACCTCTCGTCGCAGTATC